>DASXWF010000522.1:0-2866 GCA_036503835.1 Polyangiaceae bacterium
CGCGCGCCGCCTCCGCCTGGCTCTCCGAGGCCAAGCGCGCCGACGCGGCCGACCCCGCCTGCTTCGCCGCCTCGGAGCGCGGCCAGCTGCTCGCCGCCTGGCGTAGCCTCGGGCGGATGCCGGGCGAGACCCGCTAGCGGCGACCTAGATCGGGGTCACTGGCGCCGGTTCACGACGCGGTCGAGCGGGATGGTTTCGTCCCACGCGCTCTCGTGTCCCTCGTAGTGAACGAGCACGCGATCCTTGCCGACCACCTCGAGCACGACGGCCGGGTAGACGCTGCCGCGCCAGGTCACGCGCACGCGGTCGCCTTGCCGGAAGGGGTTGCTGGCGCTGCCGGGCCCCGCGCTGCCGGTGGGAGCGCCGGCGGCGCGCAGCACTTTCTTCGGCGGCGGAGGGGGAGCGACCGGACCCTCGATGCGACCGCGGATACGATCGACCCCGACATCTTCGTCCCAGTGGGAATCGTAGCCGTCGAAGTGCACGCGGTAACGCGTGGTGCTGTGAGCTTCGACCACGTACGCCGGGTAGAACTTGCCTTCCTCCCACTCGACGAGCACGTGCTCGCCCACGCGGTACGGGCGCTTGCAGCCGGGCACGGCGAGCGCGAGCGCAGCGAGGAGGAGCGTACGACGACTCCGGAGCACGGCGGCACCCTAGTCTCGAGTTGGGCGATCTTGGAAGACCAGATCACGATCGGCGCGTGTGGGGAAAACCCACGCGAGAAGCCGGCGAGGCCGGCGGCGGCTGCTTCGCTTTTAGCCATGGTCGCACGGGTTCCTGCCTGGTCGCTCCCGCTCTGGCCCCCCGCGAAAAGTTGGCTGATCGCTCGACGACCGATTTGCCTCGCGTCCTTGGCGAGCTCGAAAACAGCGTCGCGCCGGCCTCGCCGGCTCTCGCGTTGCCTCGTCGCCACCCACGCCGATCGAGATCTTGCCCTCCAAGACTGCTCAACTCGAGCCTAGTGCAGGGTGGAGGCGCGAACAACCGCGTCAGCCGGGCCGCGACGGCTCGCTGCGCGCGGGCCGCAGCGTCCAACCGGCGCGCTCGAGCGCGGGATGTCCCGCCTCGGCGGCCTGCGTGACGAGCGCGCGCGTGTGGCGGTACGCGTACTCCAGAATGCGGCGCCGCACCTCGAAGCTCGCGGGATTGCCGAGAAAGAGCAGGCTCTCCTCCGACTCGGGCTCGATCGTCAAGACGGGCTTGCCGGCGTCTTCGGCGCGCCGCGACTGCTCGCGCTGCGCGCGCGTCGTCCCGATGCGGATCCCCTGATTCACGATCGCGAGCAAGCCGCGCTCACGCAGCGTGCTGCCCTCCCCGTTCGCCGGCACACGCAGCGGCACCATGGGATTGACCACCACCATCACCTCGGAGCCCTCCGCGAGCGCGACATCGGCGTGCACCACCTGGCCCGCGCCCGGGTTGAAGCAGTAGCGCTCTCCAACGCGTACCGGCGAGAAGAACGGCGGGATCGCCATCGACGCGATGCAAGCGCGCGTGACCGGGACGTCGGGGTGCTTTTCCGTGCCGAACAGCACGAGATCGGCCGATTCCAGGTCGTGCGCGAGAATCCGGAGCGCGCGCTTCATGGCAAAGAAGCTGTTCGGCACGCCGCGCCGAATGAAAAATTCCTCGAGGAAGCGCTCGTAGCCCTCGAGCGAGAAGAGCCCCGCGGGCAACGCTTCTCCGAGCCGATCGAGACGATCGAAGAGCGCGCTCGGCGGGGAGGACGTCCCGCGCGTCATGAAAGCGCTCGCGCCCTCGCTCACGATCGCGATCAGCGCCGGCACCGTGCGGCGCCATTCCGAGAAATCGATGCGGAGCAGGTGTTTCAGCTCGAGCCCGAAGTAGACGTCCGCGGGATCGAGGAACGCGCGGTAGATGCGCTGCACCGGGAGACCGCCGGCGAGCGCGGCGGCGACGCTCGCGCCGCCGCTACTGCCCACGTAGAGGTCGAAGCCGGACGCCTCGAGCCCGTCGAGCGAGTCCTCGAGCGCCGCGAGCGCGCCGATCTGGAACATCGCACCGCTCGCGCCGCCGCCCGGCAGGCAGATCGCCGTTCGCGCCTTCACGGCAACGCCTCGCCGCCGCTCGGACCGATCTCGTCGAGGGCGCGAGCTCGCGCCGCCGCGGCGCTCTTCTTGCCGATCCAGGCCGTGAGCCCCAAAAGCACGACCGACGCGGCACTGCTGCCGATCACGATCTTCGCGTCGATTGGCGCGAGCTCGTCACCGCGGGTGGAAAGCGACATGCCGAGCGCGGTGCCATTGAAGGCGGCGTGAAGCAAGAGGCCGGGCCAGAACGAGCCGCTCAGAGCCCGGACGTAGCCGAGCGCGACCGCCAGCGTGAAAATCGGAAGCCAGGTGCGCGGCTCCAGGTGCCCGAGCGTGAACAGGAGGGCGGTCGTCCCGACCGCCGCGAACGCCGAGCCGACCGAGCGCAGGACCGTGTAGAGCGCGCCGCGGAAAAAGAGCTCCTCCACGAACGGACCGACCCCGATCACCATCAGCCCGAGCGCCACGCCGTGGACGATGCTCTTCGGCGTCAGGCGCTGGATTTCGGCGGCGACGACCTGCTTCGGCAGCGGGAACCAGCGTTCCACGAGCGTCGCGAAGAGCTGCGCGGGCGCGTACAGGGCGACCCCGAGCAAGAGCGCGATCAGGATGAGCGCGATCGAGGTGCGCCGGAACGCGAACACCTCCGACCAACTCCGGCCGGGACGACGCGCAGCGAAGAGCGCGCAGGCGCCCAGGTACACGGCCGCCTGACCACCGACGAGCGTCACCAGATCGTGCTCGGAGCCGCGCGAGATCCCGACGACCAGGTTCAGCGTCAGCACCCAGCCGACCGTCACGCCTACCCACCA
>DASXWF010000523.1:0-5043 GCA_036503835.1 Polyangiaceae bacterium
GGGGCGCCTTCGCTCACACCTCCTCGATGCGGAGCAGGCGCGGGGCGCCCTTCAAGAACGGCTGCTTCTGGATCGTCCTGATGGCACGGCCGAGCGCGCCTTCCTTGCTCTGATGCGTGATGATGCAGACCGGCACGGCGCCGTCGCCCTCGGCGCGCCCTTCTTGCACCATCTGCTCGATGCTGACGCCCTCGCCGCCGAGCGCGGACGCGATGCTGCCGATGACGCCCGGGTGATCGCCCACGTCGAAGCGCAGGTAGTGACGCGTCTCGACCTCGTCTTGCGGCAAGAGCGCGCGCTCCTTGAGCTGGATGCCGCGCGTCATGAGCCCCGGCTCGCCCTCGACGCGCGCTCGCGCCACGTCGACCAGATCGGCGACGACGCTGACGGCGGTCGGCATGTCACCGGCGCCGCGCCCGACGAGCAAGCAGGGCCCCATCGCGCGGCCCATCACGAACATTCCGTTCAGCACGCCGTCGACGTTCGCGAGCACGCTATTTTTGCGAATCAGCGCGGGGTGCACGCGCAGCTCCACGCGCTCGCCGCGATCGTGGCCGATGCCGAGGTGCTTGAGCGTGAAACCGAAGCGATCGGCGAACTTGAAGTCCGTCTCGTCGAGGCGGCGAATGCCTTCGACGAGCATGCCGGCCGGGTCGACCTTGGCACCGAACGCGAGCATGGCCATCACCACGAGCTTCTGCGCCGCGTCGTGTCCGTCGACGTCGAGCGTCGGGTCCGCTTCGGCATAGCCGAGCTCCTGAGCCTCCTTGAGCGCTATGTCGAACGAGAGCCGGGCGTCGCGCATGCGCGTCAGAATGTAGTTCGAGGTGCCGTTCAAAATGGCGTGCACGCTCGAGACCGAGTCGCTCGCGAGCGCTTCGCGCAACGTGCGGATGATCGGAATCCCGCCGCCCACCGAAGCCTCGAACGCCAGATCGACGCGGCGCGCGATGGCCGAAGCCACGAGGCTCGGCCCGTGCTTGGCGATCAAGAGCTTGTTGGCCGTGACGACCGCCTTGCCCGCCTCGATCGCGCGCTGGATGTAGCTCTGCGCGGGCTCCTCGCCGCCCATCACCTCGACGACCACGTCGACGCCCTGATCGCCGTAGATGACGTCGGGATCCGTGGTCAGCCACTCGCGCCGGCATTCCTCCACGCGCGGCTTGTTCGGATTGCGGACGAGCACGTGGGTCACCTCGATGGGCGCGCCCACGCGCGAGAACAGGAAACTCGAATTTTCGCGCAGGAGGCGGAGGACGCCGCCTCCGACGGTGCCGCAGCCGAGCAGTGCGACGCGAATGCTGGTCTTTCGGGGTGAGCTCATGAAGATTGCGCCGGGGAAGGTAGCTCGAATCCGCCGCCCGACACTACCGGCAACGGCTTTTCGCCGCGCGGCGGCCGGCCGAGTTCTGGAAATTCGGGCCGGTCTTCCCGCGAAAGCGGGGCGTTTCGGCGCGAACTACGGAGTCGCCGCGAGCGCCGGGCCCGCGGCGGCCGGCTCGCCCACCAGCGTCTCGAGCCAGGCGAGGTTCGGCCGCACGCGCGCGAACAGGCTCCGCTTGGGCGCGGACGCCATCTCCGCCGCCCACGCCCGGATTCGCGGGTGGCCCGAGTTGGCCGCAACCAGCGAAGGCATGCCGGTCAGCGGGTCCGAATCGACGACGAAGAACGAGTGATAGTGAAACTTGTCGTCGGCGCGCAGCCCGAGGATCACCACGATGTCACCCGGCACGTACTCGGCTCGCTTTTCGAACAGGGTGGAAAAGAAGCGATCGCCGCGCAGGAGCGGTACCTGCTCCTCGGACGGCACCATCCTGAGCTCGAACCAGTCCGGCCGCCGCCGCGCGAGCGCCAGGAATTCCTCGACATTGCGCCGATTTTCCATGCCTGCCTCGTCGAAGTTCACGCGCCCCGGCGTGCGGCCGCGCGATGCCTCGCGCCCCGCGTACCAGGCTCCGCCCGCCCGCTCCAGCGTGTCGAAGATGAAGTCGATGCAGACCTGGGGCACGAGCGGCCGTCCCTGCTCGTCGAACACGCGGTACTCGTCGTCGTTGAAGCGGTAACGGTTCGAGCCCCGCAGGTAAGCGAGCCGCCATTCCTGCCGGAGCTTGCCGTCCTCCTGACCGTACTCGGTCTTCGGCTCGTCGAACGGCAGGTCCTCGTCGACCTGGAGCGCGATCACGCGGCGCAGCGCCCGGACAGCCGCCGCTCGGCGCGAGGCCTGCCCGCGCCGGGTTCGCACCTCGGCCGTGGCGGAGGCGGCGGTTTCGCACGCGACCTCCAGGTTCTCGGCTGTGCGATCGAGCAGCGTCGGGACGCTGGTCGCGCCGTAGTGCGCGACGGCGACGATGCCTCGCTCCGTCACCCGCTCGATTTCGAGCCAGTCGTAACCGAGCTGCTCCCGGACCGGAGCGAGATCGACGTGGCTCGACGGGCCCGGCTCCGCACCTTCGGCCCAGATCCGATCGAACAACAGCAGCCGCGCCGGACGGCCACGCTCCGGGCCGTCGCTCGTCACGTAGCGGCCCTTGCCGTCACTCTCGATCGGGATGCGATCGGCCCCGCGCTGGATGACGAGCTTCGGCTCCCGAAAGAGCAGGCCCGGCGTCAGCACCTCGGCCAGGGTGGTCCCGAGCCAAGGATCGCGAGCGTAGACGTAGCCGTCGGTCAGCAGGACCTCGCGCAGGAACTGTGGGTACTCGCGGAAGCGGGCGATCAGCCGAGCGAGCACCTTTCCCGGCCAGGTGCCGCTCACCAGGCGCGAGCGCCACTCGCGCGCGACCGCATCCGAGGCCTCCCAGGCGGGCGTCTTCAGGAAGACGACGGGGCTGCTCTTCGCCCGCGCGACCATTTCCGCGCGCTGCCGCGCCGGGAGCTCTCCCGTCTCAAACTGGGGCAGCTGGCGGAGCTCGCCGATCCGCTCCGCGCACCGGTCCGCGCCCACCCCCGCAAGTGGTTTGCCGCGAACCTCGCGAACCTCCTGCGAGGGCAGCGCCGCCGCCGGAGGAGGCGGTGGCCTGAGCGCCGGACCGCGCTCCTCCCCGCAGGAAAAAGAGCAAACGGAGAGCACCGTGATGCCCCCCCACACCAAAAGTCGTACGAGCGCGTCGATGTGCGAGAGTCCCTGCGGATTTTGCTTTCGGGTGAGACATCCGAAAGCCGTTCGAGTAAAACGAATCGTTTTCTAGCATGACCTTCGCCAAATCGCCTGGACCGCGCCCCGAGGGTGGGAAACGCGCCGCTTCTTCCCAACGTCCTCCGGCAGGACCCGCTTCCAGCCGTGGCCGGTCGCTGACGACGCTGTGCATCGATATCGGTGGAACCGGTATCAAGATGATCGCGCTCGACGCGCGCGGGAAGCCTCTCACCGAGCGCGCGCGCATGCTGACGCCCAAGCCCGCGCGCCCCGCCGCCGTCATCGGCGTGATCCGGCGCATGCTGGCGACGCAACCACACTTCGACCGCGTCTCGGTCGGGTTCCCCGGCGTCGTGGTGGACGGCGTCGTGAAGACGGCAGCCAATCTAGGACCCAGCTACTGGTTGGATCACGATCTCTGCCGCGATCTCTCGCGCGTGTGCGGCGTCCCCGTGCGCGTGATCAACGACGCCGATCTGCAGGGCTTCGGTGTCGTGCGCGGCCGCGGCGTCGAGATCGTGCTGACGCTCGGCACCGGCCTCGGCTCGGCGCTCTTCGTGAACGGACAGCTCGTCCCGAACCTCGAGCTCGGGCACCATCCCTTCAAGAAGGGCAAGACCTACGAGGAGCTCGTGTGCGACGCCGAGCTCAAGCGCCTCGGCAAGAAGGCATGGAGTCGCCGCGTACTGGACGCCCTCGAGCAGATCGACCCGATCTTCAATCCCCAGTGGATTCACCTCGGGGGCGGCAATGCGCAGCACATCAAGCTGCCGCTGCCGAAGCACGTCGTCACCTTTGCGAACGTCGACGGCATGACGGGCGGGATCCGGCTCTGGGCGGACGCCCCTTGACCTTCTCGCCGCGCGGGACCAGGCTTTTCTCGTGGCGCTGAAGTTCACCGAACGAATCTGAGTTCCCTCCGTAGCCGTCTTGCGGCGTGCCCTTTCTACGGGCTTCGTCCTCGCCGGCATCGACTTCTTCGACGAGCTCGCCTCGGGGCTTCCGGCGGCTGGTGCGCCCGAGCTGCGCGCCGATCTCGAAGCCACGGTCACCGGAATCACGGTGGCGGTATTCACGCTCCCGCTGCTCGTGTCGCTCTTCGTCGACACGCCGGTACTCTTCTGGGCCGAGCGCCGCGGCCGTTCGCGGATGATCGCGCTCGGCTTGTTCGGCATGGGCGCGGCGCTGATCCTGGCCGGGTGTGCGGGGACGGTGCCGGCCTTTGGCGCCGCGTTCGCGCTCTTCGCCGTGTCGAGCGGCCTCGCCTGTTCGCTCGCCCAGGCGGCGTTGATGGACGGCGATCCCGCGCGGCGCGAGCAGAACATGACCGCGTGGGCGTTCTCCGGCACGCTCGGGGATCTCTGCGCACCGCTCTGCATCGCCGCCGCGGTCGCCCTGGCCGGCAGCCACCGCGCCGCTTACTTCGCGGTCGGCGTCGGACTCGTCTGCCTTTCGCCGTGGTTCGCCCGCCGCGAGCTCCCGAGCGGCGCACCGCTACCCGAGGATGACGACGAACCGGCTCGGGGAGCGCTGCGCAGCGCCCTTTCGAACCGCGCGCTCCTGCTCTGGCTCGCCGGCGTCAGCCTGTGCGGCCTGCTCGACGAAATCTTCGCGGCGTTCGGGGCACTCTGGCTACGCGAGCGCTTTCCGCGCGACCCCGCGGTCGTGGCGACGGCGCTCACGGCCTGCACCCTCGGCGCGCTGATCGGTCTTGCCCTCCTCCACCGGCTGCTCGCGCGCCATTCACCGCAGCTCCTGCTCGCGATCGCCTGCACCGGTTCGATCGTCGCTCACTTCGGCTGGCTGGCGAGTCGGTCCAGCCTCGCCGCCACCCTCTGGATGGGAGTCGCCGGTCTGTTCGTGGCCTGGCACTATCCCCTCGCCCAGGCGCAGGCCTATCGCGCCGC
>DASXWF010000524.1:0-8170 GCA_036503835.1 Polyangiaceae bacterium
ACCCGAGTCGCCGAAGCCGGCGCGCGACAAACCGAAGCCGCCGCCCGACATCGCGGCGACACCCCCGGAGCCGCCGCCTGCCGAACTCGCCGGCGTCACGCTCACGAACGAGTCGGGTACCGGAAGCTTCGGCTCGCTCGCCGGTGACGGCTCCTCGTTCCAGGGACCGCTGGGTCCGATCGCGCCCCGCGCGGAACCGACGGCAAGGGCCGTTCGTCCCGCGCCGCCCCCGGCACCGGCGGTCCCGACCGTCCCGCTGGTCGCGCTCGCCGACCTCTCGGAGAAGCCGCGCCCGCCCTCGCTCGGGGACGCCCTCGGCCGGCACTACCCGGCGGAGGCCCGGCAGCGGGGCGTGAGCGGCACGGCGACCGTGAAGGCCCGCGTCGAGCCCGACGGACGCATTCGAACCGTGACGGTGGTGAACGAAACCTTCCCCGGCTTCGGTGACGCCTGCCGTCGCACCCTGGTCGCCTCCCGCTGGTCCCCGCCGCGCGATCGCGAAGGTCGAGCAGTCTCGACTGCGATCCGCTACACATGCCGCTTCGTGGTCGAGCCGTGAAGATCCGCCCCGCAGCACGTGCGCTCGTGTACGCCGCGCTCGTGGCTCCGATGCTCGCCGCGTTCGCGCCGCCGGCGAGCGCACAGGAGGCGGCTCCCGCGCTGCCGGCGGCGGCTCCGGTCGGTCTGCCGTCGGTCGTCGAGGTCGGAGGCTCGGACCTCGACGGCGCGCGTGTGACGGCGGCGCTCGAGCGCGAGCTCGGTGTTTCGTTGCGCCGCGATCCGAGCTCGGCGGTTCGGCTCGAGGTCGTCGTGACGGGGCGGCGAGCGAACGTCACCTACTTCTCGCCGGACCGAGCGCCGGTCACGCGCTCGGTCGACCTACCGCGCGACCAGGATCGAGCGGTCGCGACCATCGCGTTCCTTGCCGGAAATCTCGCGCGCGACGAGGCGGGCGGATTGCTCGACGAGCTTCGTGCACGCGAGGCTGCACCGCCACCGCCGCCACCGCCGCCACCGCCGCCACCACCGCCTCCCCCGGAGCCCGCGCCGGCCAAGCCTGCGCCCGCGGCGAAGCCTCCCGCAGCCACGAAGGCGAAGGAACCCGACCTCCTCGCTTCAGCGGCGAATCTATCATTCTACTACCCGCGCACCCTCCTGCCGAACACCGAGCGGCGCCGCCTCAATCTCGAGCTCGGCCTCATTTCCTCGCGAGTCGGCGCGATTCGCGGCTTCGGTGCGAGCCTGTGGCAACTCCGAACCGAGTTCGCGAGCTCCGGAGTCACGTTCGCTCTCGCGTGGAATCGCGCGGGCGCGTTGCGCGGCGTGCAGTCGGCCACCTTCTACACGGAGGGCTACGGAAAGCTGAGGGGAGTCGGGTTCTCCGGCATCGTGCACCGCCGCGACGGCCCCATCGAAGGTCTGGAGCTCGCGGGGATCTACGGACGTTCCGAGAACGTTCTGGGCGCGCAGACCACGGGTCTGGTCGCGACCGCGCGATCCCTGGACGGCATGCAGCTGAGCGGTATTCTGACGCGGAGCGCCGAGTGGACTCGCGGCCTGCAGCTGGCCGGTATTGCGGCCGTCAGCGGGGATGTCACGGGCGTGCAAATCGGCGGCCTCGTCGCCGCCGGGAAACGCTTCAAAGGTGTGCAGCTGGCGGGGATCACGTCGCTCGCCGAGAACGTCGACGGTCTCCAGGTGGGCTTCGTGAGCGTCGCTCGCAAGGTGCGCGGGCTGCAGATCGGCTTCGTGAACGTGGCGGACGAAGTCGAAGGCGGAGCGATCGGCCTCGTCAGTATCGCGCGCAACGGTAGTGTCCAGCCGCTCGCCTGGATCTCGGGTGGAGTGGAGACGGCTGCGAACCTCGGCGTCAAGTTCGTGACGGGGTACACCTATTCGTACTTCGGCGGCGGTCACGACTTTGCCGACAACGGCTACCGGATCGAAGCCGGTGCCGGTGGGCACTTCCCGTTCGCGGGCTCGTTCTTCGCCGAGGCCGGGCTCGCCTACGTGCACAATCGGGAAAGTGGCCCGCTCGATCTCGATCCGGTGCGCCAGGAGCTGCGCTACGACGCCCGGCTCGGGGTGGAGGCCGGCCTGGTGACCCCCTTCGTCGGCGGTGGACTGGCCCAGCGCATCGCGGGCGAGGGGACCGACTTTCGCGGGGAATTTTCGGCCGGCGTCGCCGTATTCTAGAAATAGCAAAGTATTCGAGGTCTTAGCGGCAGGGTGGCGTCGGAGTGAACGCTTTGGGGCCGGCCGGGCACTGAAGAGCACGACGAGGAGTGCCCCCTCGGTTGCGGAATTGTTCTCCGCGAGCGGGTTCGGCGCCGCAAGATGACGCTTTCCGAGCTCAGAGCCGTGACCGACTCCACGTTCGTGTCGCAGGATCCCGCGACGGGCGACGACCTCGTTGCGCGCCTTTCGTACGGTGATCGTACCGCGATCGCCGAAGCCTACGACCTCCACCATTCGGCGGTGCGCGCCTTCGCGAAGCGCCTCGTGGGGGAGGCTGCGGCGGCCGAAGATCTGGTGCACGAGGTGTTCGTCTCGCTGCCCCAGGCAATCCGTCGCTACCGGGGCGAGGCGTCGCTCCGAACCTTCCTGATCTCGGTGGCCGTCAATCACGCCCGCCATCACGTGCGGGCGGCGACCCGCCGCCGCTACGCGATGGAGCGCTACGAGCGCGAGCCGAGTCGCAAGAGCGTGGACCCCGAGCAGGAAGCGGACCAGCGCCAACTCTCCCAGCTCCTCGTGCGTTGCCTGGACGCCTTGCCTCTGGAACAGCGCGTGGCCTTCGTGCTCTGCGAGGTGGAGGAGCGCAGCTCGGTGGAGGTAGGCGCGATCGTCGGGGCGCCCGAAGGCACGGTGCGGACGCGGCTGTTCCACGCGAAGAAGAAACTGCGCGAAATGCTGGAGCGGGAGGGCGTCCGATGACCGACGATCTCCTGGCGCGGGCCACGCGCGCGCTCCGCGAAGAAACGCGCGATCAGGACGAGGGCGCGCATTTCACGCGCTCGCGCATCATGGCGAGCGTCCACGAAGAGCGGGTGCGGCACCGGACGCGGCTCGCGTTCTTGATCCCGATTGCGGCGACCTTCCTCGCGGCGAGCGCCTGGGGTGCGGCGAACGGCAAACTCGGCCGAGCGGTCGCGGTGTTCTCCGAGGCGATCGGACTTTCTCCCGCACAGGCTCCGTCCCCCGCAGCCAAGGTCCTTCCTCGAGCGTCACCGGTGCATTCCGCCCCCGCGAACGTCGAGCCGGCGCCGCCGGCTCCTCCCCCCGAAGCACCCGAGCCGCCGCCCGCGGAGTCCGAAGCGCCAGTCATGCCCGGGCCGGAGAGTGTGGAGGGCCCGAAGACTGCGGCGAGCGCGGCGGCGCCCAAGGCGAGCGCTTCCGCCGGCAGAGTGAGCGACCCTGCCTTCGACCTCTACCGCGCCGCGCACCAGGCGCACTTCGTCGATCGCGATCCTGGGCGCGCACTGCCGGCGTGGGAGGCGTACCTGCGGGCGGCGCCGAACGCCTCGCTATCGCTGGAGGCTCGCTACAACCGGGCGCTCTGCCTGGTGCGCCTCCATCGCAGCGGCGAAGCCCGGGCGGCTCTGCGGCCGTTCGCGGAGGGCCGCTACGGAGGCTACCGCCAGGCGGAGGCTCGCGAGCTCATCGCCGCGCTCCCGTCCGATCTCGCTGGGCCGGGCGACTCCGGTCTATAAGAGCGCCCATGGGCGTGCTCGCGGGCCAGAGAATCCTCATCACCGGTGTCTCGCGTGGCGTGGGGCTCGAGACGGCGCGTCTGTTTCTGGCCGAGGGTGCGGACCTGTTCGGCGTCGGCCGGGATCCCGAGCGGCTGGAGCGCGCGCGGCGCGAGCTCGATCCGGGCGGCGCTCGCCTCTCGGTGCTCGCGGCGGACCTCACGGACCGTGACGCTCCCGCGCGCGTCGCCGCGGAGGTCGAGCAGCGTTGGGGCGCGCTCGACGTGCTCTTCAACAATGCCGGCGTGCAGATCGACGGCAAGGTTTCCGGCATCCTCGAGGGGAGCGAAGCGACGTTCGACGCGGCGCTCGCCACGAACCTCGTCGCGCCTTACCGACTGTGTCGCGCGCTCCTGCCGGCGCTCCGGCGCGGCCGGCAGCCGCGCATCGTGAACGTGAGCTCCGGCGCCGGAAACTTCGCGAGCATGCGCGCGCGCGACATCCCGAGCTATCGGTTGAGCAAGTGGGGTCTCAACGGCCTCACGATGCTGCTCGCGGCGGAGCTCGCGGGCGAGGTCTCCGTGAACGCGTTCGATCCGGGCTGGGTCAAGACGGATCTAGGCGGTCCGAACGCGCCCGGCAGCCCGACGGAGTCGGCGCGGGGCGCGCTCGCGCTCGTGACGTTGCCCGCCTCCGAGACCGGTAAGTTCTGGAAAGACGGGGCCGAGATCCCGTTCTGAACCGCGTGAGTATTTTCATGTACGACTTCCTGCTGATTCTCCATTTCCTGGGCCTCGCGCTCGGTGTCGGGACGAGCTTTGCCATGCTGACGCTCGGCATCGCGACGAAAGATCTGGCCGGCGACGATCGTGTGAAGTTTTTCCAGCGCGCTTCCCTCTTGAGCAAGAACGGCTCGATCGGGCTCACGCTGCTGATCCTGAGCGGCGTCGGCTTCCTGCTCGCGCGCGGCTTCGGGACGGTGTTCGCGTGGGGCGGGGGCGCGTTTCACACCAAGCTCTTGCTGGTCGTGATCCTTTCGGGCTGCCTCGGCTACTCTCAGGTGCTCACGAAGCGCATGCGGCAAGGCGACACGTCGGCCATGGCAAAACTCCCCAAGCTCGGCCGCGTCATGCTCCTCTTGAGCGTCGGCATCGTGATCTGCGCCGTAGTGGCTTTTCACTGACGGGTACGGAGTTGGCCGGAAAACCCGGCCAGATGGGCGCTGGTTCTCGTCGCGCGCGCTCCCGCGTACACCGCCTCACATCGAGAGCACGCGGCGCGCCTTTCTCGCTCGAATGCCCTTATCGGGACTCCGCGAATGTCCGTAGGTGTGTGGAAGTGTGTCTCGGACTGGGAAGGCGCGCGCTGCTAGACTCCTAGTTCCGGGCGGCTTCGCGCCCCAGCATGAATTCCGAGCCTTTCAGCGGTGATGGTCCGATCACGGCGGTGTCGCCGCGCCAGCACGCGGCCGGACGGCGCAAGCGCGTGCTGGTGCTCAGCGACCACGTCGATCACGTGACCGGCGGCTACGAGCCCCAGCTGCGCGCGGCGTTCGACGCGACATGCAGGCAGTACGGCTACGACCTCGTGATTGTGCTGGGTCGCGCCTTCGCTCATCCCGATCCGCTCCACGCCGCTCAGAACGGAATCTACGACCTCTTGAGCTCCTGCTCCGCCGACGGCGTTATTTTCCTGTCGGCGGCCCTGTCGACGTTCAGCGGCCTGGACGCCATCACGCGTTTCCGCGAGCGGCTCGGCTCGCTGTCGGTGTGCAGCGTCGGCGTGGAGGTGCCCGGCATACCCAGCATCGTCATCGACAATCGCTCGGGCATGCGGAGTCTGATGGAGCACCTCCTCGAGGTGCACGGCCGGCGCCGGATCGCCTTCATCAGCGGCACGCCTGGGAACCCCGACGCCGAGGCGCGGCTCGCGGCCTATCGCGAGGTGCTCGACGATCGCGGCATTCCCTTCGAGCCGCGGCTGGTCGCGACCGGGCATTTCCACCGCGCGTCCGGCGGTGACGCCGCCCTCGAGTTGCTCGATCGTCGCGTGCCGTTCGACGCGCTCGTCGTGAGCAACGACGCCATGGCGCTCAGCGCGGTCGAAGCGCTGAAATCACGGGGTGTTCGCGTGCCACGCGACGTGGTCGTCACCGGTTTCGACGATCTCGTGCTCGCGCGCCTGACGACCCCGCCGCTGACCACCGTGCGCCAGCCTCTCGAACGGATGGGTCTGCTCGCCGGCGAGCTCATTCATCGCCAGCTCGAGGGGGAGGCCGTGGCGCTCCGCCATGTGCTGCCGGTCGAGTTCGTTCCACGCGAATCGTGCGGGTGCCGGCTCGCCGTCGGACCGCAGCCGCAGCCGCGTCCGGAGTCGCTGCTGCCGCCGGCGGATCTCGGCGCCGAGCGCGAGTCGCTCGCGCGCCGCATCGCTTCTTCCGCGCTCGAGACCGCGGGGGCCACGGCCGGCTGGATCCAGCGCTTGCTGGACGGGCTCGAGCAAGAGCTCGGCGGCAGCACCGGGGCGTTCCTCGGCGTGCTGGACGAGTTGATCGACGAGTTCGGCGACCTTCAGGAGTCGTTCGAGAAGTTGCAACGCGCGGTGATCGAGATCGGCGAGAAGCTGCGCTCGGCGGAGCTCGATCCGGTCTTCCGGGCTTCGTTGCGGACGGTCGAGTCGGCGCTGGTGCGGGCCCTGGCACGCCAGAAGCTCGCCATGGACACGGTCTTTCAGCGGCTCTTGCGGAGCGGTGAGCGGCTCTCCACCGCGTCGCTCGATTGGGCCGAGCTCGAGCGGGTGATGGGCGAGGAGCTTCGGGAGATCGGGCTCTCCAACGCCTGTGTCTCGCTGCTGGCCGAGGACAACCGGAGCCAGCTGGTTCCGTTCGTCTGGGTGAGGGAGGGACGGGAGCAGCCGAGCCTGCCGGCGCATTTCGACGCCTTCGACCTGATCGTGCCGGAAGCCTGCGATCGGCGTCGCACCTGGTTCGCGTTCCCGCTCACCTTCGAGACCGAGCTGCTCGGCGTGGCGGCCTTCGAGCTCGGGTCGGGGCTCGTGGTGCACGAGATGTTGCGCGGGCAGCTCAGCGCGGCCCTGAAGAGCGCGGCGCTGCACCGCGAAATCGTGCGGACCACCGCGCTCCACGTGAAGAGCGTGCAGGAACGCATCGCGACCTCGAATCGCATGAAATCGCTGAGCGTGCTCGCCGGCGGCGTCGCGCACGATCTCAACAACGCGCTCGGTCCGCTCGTCACGCTGCCCGACGTGATCCTCTCGGAGCTCGACGATCTGAAGCGCGGCGAGCTCACCGACGATCGCGAGCTACGCGCCGATGTCGTCACGATCAAGAGCTCGGCGCTCAGGGCGGCGCAGACCATCAAGGATCTGATGCTGCTCGGCCGGCCGGGGGCGAGCACCAAGGAGTCCCACGATCTGAACGACGTGATCGCGAGCTTTGCAGCCTCCGATCCGCTGCGGCTGCCCGGCCAGCGCGGCCCGAGCGTCCCGATCGCGATCGACCTCGCGGGCGCCGCCCTGAACGTCACGGTATCGGAGCCGCACGTCGTGCGCGCGCTTTCGAACCTCGTGCGCAACGCTGCGGAGGCCATGAACGAAGCCGGACAGATCGTCATCCGCACGCGCGCCGTTACCCTGGAGACGGAGCTTTCGAGTCACGAGACGATCCCGGCCGGCAGGTACGCCACGGTGAGCGTCATGGACACGGGGCAGGGCATCGCCGCGTCCGACCTCGTGCGGATTTTCGAGCCGTTCTTCAGCACCAAGCCTCTCGTCGAGCACACCGGCAGCGGTCTCGGCCTCGCCATCGTGCACGGCGTCGTCAAGGAGCACGGCGGCTTCCTCGACGTGACGAGCGCAATCGGTCAGGGCACGACGATCACGCTGTACTTTCCGAGCGCCGTCGAGAAGCACGAGCCGTCGCGCATCGTCAGCGTGTCGCCGCGCGAAACCCTGCGCGTGCTGGTCATCGACGACGAAGCTCACCAGCGTCACCTCGCGGGCCGGGTGCTGCGGCAGCTCGGCTACCTGGTCGACACGCTGGCGAGCGGTCAGGAAGCACTCGAGCTCTACGCGCGCTGCCACTCGGAGCAGGTCGGCGGCGCCGCCGCCCTTGTGGAGCCGCCGCGCGAGCCGCCCGATTCGCCGTACGAGCTCGTGGTGCTCGATTTCGCGCTCGGCGAAAGACAGAACGGTCTCGAGACCCTGCGGCGCTTGCGCGAGCTCTACCCCGAGCAGCGCGCCATCGTCGTGAGCGGCCACACGCCCGTGAACGTGGAGGGGGCCTTGCCCGACGGCTGGCTCACCAAACCATACGGCGCCGAGGAGCTGGCGCTCGCCGTGGGCAACGCGCTCGGCCTCGAACGGGTCCCGAGCGCCGAGCGCGCCTGCTTCGCGGACGGGTAGACCCGCCGCATAAGCGCCCCAATCGAGCGCACGGCGCCCCGGCACTCGAGCTCAGC
>DASXWF010000525.1:0-3385 GCA_036503835.1 Polyangiaceae bacterium
CGCGGCGGGGGCAGCGGTCGCCCGCGGCGGGGAAACGGGCGGCGAAGCGGCGACGGGCGGCGAAGCCGTGACGGACGGCGAAGCGGGCGCGGAGCTGCCGCGTTCGAGCCCCGTCGCGCCGCTCAGGGCGAGCCACTCCGCGTGCGCGCGCAACGACGCCGCGAGCTCCCGAAGCTCGCCGAGTGCGTCGAGGTCGGGCTCCGTCACGCGTCGTCCTTCGTTGGAACCTCGACGGCTCTCAGTGACTCGCTTGCAGGAAGCGCTCGGCGTCGAGCGCCGCCATGCAGCCCGTACCCGCCGCGGTCACGGCCTGGCGGTACGTCCAGTCGGCGACGTCGCCCGCGGCGAAGACGCCGGGAATGCTCGTCCGGGTCGTGCCGGGGTCGACCCGGATGTACCCGTTCGGGTGGGTCGCGATCTGCTCCTTGAAGAGCTCGGTCATCGGCGTGTGCCCGATGGCCACGAACAGCGCGCCGATCGGCAGGACCCGCTCCGCGTTCGTCTTGATGTCGCGCACCTTGAGGGCGGTCACGCGATCCTCCTTCACGTCGAGCACGTCGTCCACGACGTGGCTCTTCAACACCTGAATCTTCGGATTGTTGAAGACGCGATCCTGCATCACGCGCGAGGCGCGAAACTCGTCCCGGCGGTGGATCAAGGTCACTTTGCCACAGAGCCCGGAGAGGTACGACGCCTCTTCCATGGCGGTGTCGCCGCCGCCCACGACGGCCACGTTCTGCCCGCGGAAGAGCGCGCCGTCGCACACCGCGCAGGCGCTCACGCCCTTGTTCTTGAGCTTCTCCTCGTTCGGGAGCCCGAGGTAGTTCGCGCGCGCGCCGGTCGCGATGATGAGCGTGCGCGCGCGGTGCAGGATGTTCTCGTCCTCCCCCACCCAAACCTTGAAGGGGCGCTCCGAAAGATCGACCTTCTGCACGTCGGCCGTGACGAGCTCCGCGCCCTGGTGCAGCGCCTGGTCGCGGAAGGCCTGCATCAGGTCCTGACCGGAGACGCTCTTCGCGAAGCCGGGGTAGTTCTCGACGTCGGACGTGAACATCAGCTGACCGCCGGGAATGAGGCCGCCGGCGTTGAAGCCTTCGACACAGAGCGGCTTCAGGTTCGCGCGCGCCGCGTAGATGGCGGCCGTGAGCCCCGCGGGGCCCGATCCGATCACGAGGACGTTGTGGATTCGAGGCTCGGTCATGGAGAAAACTCGTCAGGTCGCCCGCGACGGTTCGGCCCGCGGGGCAGCAGTCAATACGGTGCGCCGGAGGCGCGGGTTTCGCGTAGCGCGGGGGCCCGCCGAGGGCTAGCGCCTCGGCTCAGGATGGTTATTCTTTGATCGGGTTCGCCTTGAGCGCGGCGCGCCCTTCCTTCACGTACACGCTGAATTTCACGCGCTTGGCTCCGTGCCGCTGCACCAGCGTGTCGCGGTTCTTCTTCAGCGTCTGCTCGAACTTTTCGTAGGTGAAGCCGTCGGTGTTCTCGCCGCACTGCTTTTTCAGCGAGACGAACTCCTCGTACACCGCGCGCCACTCGCTCTCGTCGGACGGTGCGCTACCCCAGGCCGACAGCCCGCCCTCGGGCAGCGTCGTATCGAGCTGCGGCGGCGGTTCGGCGACGGAGGGCGCCGGGGGGCTCCCCGCGGACCCCGGCGGGCGCGGCAGGCGCCGCCCCCCCGACCCACTCGCGGGCGGACTCGGCAACGGCTTTCCCGGGGCGGGGCGCGGCCCGGAGTGCGAGCCGGAGGTCGGTCCCGAGGGCGCCGCTCCCTCGGCCAGAGCGTCGCCCGGCAGGCTGAAGGCGCTCATCTGCGGCTCGGCCGGCAGGTCGCCGAGGACCTCGGTGAGATCGGCTGGACCGCGCCGCGGCCCTCCGCCCTTCGCGAGCTGCTTGTCGATGCCGTCGTTCACGTCGGCCGCGATCTTGCGAAAGAGCCCGCGGAAGCGGCTCGGCGTGAGGAGCTCCACCTCCCCTCGCCCGAAGCGCGCCGCCTCGTCGCGGAACACGCGAATCGGCCGCGTGTGCTCGAGCACGCTCAGTCCGAGACCGATCCCCGCGACGAGCAGCATGACCACGATCGCGATCAGCAGGTTGCCCTGCTTCTTGTCCTTGTCGTCGGCGTTCGCGAAAAAGCCGAGCGGGCCCGAGACCGCCGCGGGCAGGCGCGCTACCGCGTAGCCGGAGCCGAGCTGCCAGGCCTCCCCGGGCAGCCGCGTGTACTGCACGCTGAGCAGTCCGCCGATCTCGCGCACGCTGCTCCTGCCCTTCTCCTTGTACTCCTTGTCCTGCTCCAGATCGCCGAGATCGCCGACGATCTGATCGAGCTGAGCGGCGTTGAACCCCTCGGGAGCAGCGGCGGCGGTGCGCTGGCCGTTCGCGTAGAACGCGACGGCGGCGCCCGTGCGCTGCGAGAGCTCGCGCGCGAAACGATCGTCGACGACGCGCGCGCCGACGATCGCGCCCGCGGGCAGCGAAGCGAGGTCGAACTCGACCGGACGCGTGACGACGCGATACGGCCGGTCGAGCACCAGCGTGTCGTCGCGAACGTAGCCGTGCAGGGCGTCGGCGACGACGGGGTACCCGCCGAGCTCGAAATCCTCCATGCCGCTCGCCTGCTCGTAGCCGACGTAGGCGACGACGCGGCCGTGCTGATCGACCGCGAACACCGAGTCGAACGCGAGCTCCTTCGGAATCTGCGCGTTCACGCGCTTGAGCGCGGCCGTCAGCTTCTCGCGCGAATCGCCCGGCACCTTGCTTTCGGAGTCACTCGACCGTTGCAGGTACTTCGCGACGTCCGGCTCGAGCGCGAACGGAATCAGCTGGGCCGAGCGCTGGCGCGCGTCGTCGCGCAGGTACCAGGAGACGACCTGCGCGTCGGCGGCGAGTCCCTCCCCGCGCGCGCGGAGCCCGGCGCGGTTGTACATGCTGGACGCGATGTTCAGAAGGAACAGCGCTCCGCCGAGCAGCAGCCCGATCAGGACGTACCAGAAGCGAGAGAGCAGCATCTACTTCGCCCCGCCTTCGGTCTTCGGTTGCTCGGCTGCCTTGGCCTTCTCGGCCTCGGCCTTCGCGCGCTCTTCGTCCGCCTTGTCCACGGCGGCGGCCGACTTCTCGTCCCCTACCTTGAGCGGTGCCTTCGAAAGATCGATGTCCGCCGCCTGCACCGTCACCGGAATCGCGGGGCCGACTTTCTTCCCGGCGAAGAACGCCTGAACGACGTAGTCACCCGGCTCCTCGACGTTGAGCCCGAAATCGCCCTTCATCGAAGGGTAAGCGATGCCGGCGACGTTCGGTTCGCCCACGACCCACATCCGGAGGCTCGGCGCGAGCTCGTCGCGGATCTCGAACACCCCGGGACCCGGCACGCTCCACTCGCGGGCACCTC
>DASXWF010000526.1:0-6984 GCA_036503835.1 Polyangiaceae bacterium
ACGAGCCGCGTCGTCGACCTCCTGGAGGAGCACGTCGACTTTGCGTTGCGCGCGGCGCCGGTGAAGGACGGCTCGCTGGTCGCGCGCAAGCTCGCGCCCATCGAGACGGGACTCTTCGCGGCGCCCGCGTACCTGAAGCGGCGCGGGACTCCGGAGAGCGTGGCGGCGCTCGCTCGGCACGAGTGCGTCCTGTTCCGTCCCGAGCGTGGCCGTGCGCGCTGGACCTTGCCGGGGCCGAACGGCGACGAAAGCGTGGAAGTTCAGGGAGCGATCGGCGCCGACGATTTCTCGTTCGTCTACCGCGCCACGCTCGCCGGCGCGGGAATCGCGTTCTTGCCGCGATTCCTCGTCAAAGAAGCGGTGGCGCGAGGCGCGCTCGTCCGGGTCTTGCCGGGCCGACAGCTCGCGGTCGGTGCGCTCCAGCTCGTGTATCCGTCGGCGCGCCATTTGCCGCGTCGCGCCGCGCTGTTCCGCGACTTCGTCGTACAGGCGCTCGGCGGGAATCGAAGCGAAACGTGAGGCCGGGCGACAGAAGCTTCAGCTCCGCGCCCGCAGCTTACCCAGCCGTTCCGCCGCGAGCACCAGCGTGCTGTCTTCCTTGCAGAAACAGAAACGCACGATGCGAGCGTCCGGCGGGCTCTCGTAGAAGGGCGAGAGCGGGATGGCCGCGACACCGATCTCGGTGGTGAGCCACTTCGCGAAGTCGAGGTCGACGAGGTCCGAGACGGCGGAGTAGTCGACCAGCTGAAAATAGGCGCCCGCCACGGGAAAGAGGCGGAACGGCGTGCCCTCGATCAGCGCCCGAAAGCGATCGCGCTTCGCCTGGTAGAAAGCGCGAAGCCCGACCAGGTGCTCCGGCTCGGACGCGAGCACCTCCGCGAGCGCGTACTGCGCGGGCGAGTTGGTGCTGAAGGTCACGAACTGGTGCACCTTGCGGATCTCGGTCGTGAGCGCGGGGTTGGCGGTGGTCCAGCCCACCTTCCAGCCGGTCGCATGGAAGCTCTTTCCGAACGAGCTCACCGTGACGCTGCGCGCGTAGATTTCGGGACGCCGGAGCAGGCTCTGATGCGCGCGGCCATCGAACACGATGTGTTCGTAGACCTCGTCGGAGAGCACGAGGACGCGCGTTCGTTCCAGGATCTCCGCGAGCGCGTCGAGGTCCGCCGGCGAAAGCACCGCGCCGCTCGGGTTGTGCGGGAAGTTCAGCACCAGGAGCCGCGTTCGCTCGTTGACGGCCGCCCCGACGCGCTGCCAATCGACCGCGAAGTCCGGCGGCAGGAGCGGCACGTGAACGGCGCGCCCCCCGGCGAGGCGGATCGCGGGCTCGTACGAATCGTACGCGGGATCGAGCAAGACGACCTCGTCGCCCGGCCGCACGATCGCGAGGATCGCGTCGAAGATCGCTTCGGTCGCGCCGCTCGTGATCGTGAGCTCCGTCTCGGGATCGACGCGCCGGCCGTAGCAGCGCTCGATCTCGCCCGCGATGCGCGCGCGAAGCTCGAGCAGGCCCGGCATGGGCGCGTACTGGTTCTTGCCGGCGGCCACGTAGCGCGTGAGCGCTTGCTTCAACGCTTCCGGCGGATCGAAATCCGGAAAGCCCTGGCCGAGATTGACGGCGCCGTGACGGCTCGCGAGCTCCGACATGACCGTGAACACGGTCGTGCCGACTTCGGGCAGCTTCGAATCGAACATGCCGCCCTCAGCGAGCGCCGAAGGGATTCGTGGGAGTTTGCTTCGCAAACCAGCGGATCGCGTCCGACTCGCTGTCGAAGACGTCCGCCTGGCCGCCGGCGTCGCGGCACAGGTTGCGGAACTGCAACACCTGAATCGCCGAATCACCGACCAGCACCGCCACCCCGATCCCGGCCTGGGCAGCGGCGGCGAAGAAGCCCGCCAGCGTCTCGCGCGTCTTCGGGCCGAAGACGGGCGGCCCCCGCCGGAGGTCGAAAATCACGCCCCGGTACGGCGTGCCGATCTTGAGCACGTTCGAGGACAGGTAGTCCGACATCTGCTTCGCGTTGCGGGCGCCGTCCTCCGCGCTCAGATCGGGCCGGGACCAGACCTGGCAGATCGCGAGACCGTCCCGGGCGGAAATCAGATGGTTGTCGCCTTGGCAGAGTCGCATACGCGGGAGGGCTTCCTACCCATAGCTCACTGGCTGCGGCAATGCCGATAAATCCCGGCTTTCTGGGCGTATTCTCGGCGACCGCTCGTGCAAATTGCCCCCTTTTGTGCCTTGAGCCCGCGCGAGCGCTACGATTGAGGCTCCTTCCCCGTCGAACTGAGCATGAGCGAGGCGCCCGACAAGCCGGCCGGACCCTCGGAGATCGGCCGTCTGATCGCCCGGGTGCTCTGCGTGCTGTTCGCTCTGATCGGGGCGTTGCCGCTGCTCTTGGCGAGTCTCGTCTCGAGCGGGCCGCTGCAGCGCTGGGCCGAGCGGGAAACGGCGCGAATCCTGCGGGAAGAGCTGGGAGTTTCCGCGCGCTACCGGGTCGAGATCCGGCTCCTGCCGCTCCGGCTTTCGGTCAACGATCTGGTCGTACCGGCCGCCGACGGTGGGTCGCCTGCGCTCAGCGTGGAGTCCGTCACCGTCGCGCCGCGGGTGTTCGCGCTCTTCGGCGGTCGCCTGGACCTCGGTGAGATCGAGCTCAAACGGCCCCGCGCGCGTCTGGTCGTGAAGGAAGGGAAGCTCACGAACGTCGCGTACCGGCTGCCGCAGCGGCCGTCGAGCGGTGCGCGCTCGCAGCGCGCGCCGTTCACGTCGCTCTCGGTCACGGAAGGGCGGTTTCAGGTCGCGGTGGACGGCGTCACCGTGGACACCGGGCCGGTCGACCTCGACGTCTTCGCGGAGCGCGGTCCGTCGTTCGAGATCGCGCTTCAGGCCGACGAAAGCCGCGTCGTGCGGCGGCGCGTCGACCGAACGCTCGAGGTTCCGACGACCGAGAAGGAGGTGCAGGACGAGGACCTCCTGTGCCGGCTCGAGGCGCGGCTCCGCGTCGAGCCGGACGCGATCGACGTGCGCCGGCTGGCGCTGCTCGGAAGCCTCGACGACAGCGTGGCCCCCGGACGCGGCCGGGGCTGCCGAGAACTCGGCGAAGCGGATCCGCAGCAGATCAGCGCTCGCGTATCGCAGCTGCACGTGGCGCTGCGCGGCAAAGAGCCGCCGCTCTTCGCCGGACACGTGAGCGTGCGCGCGCCGCTCGCCGTGCTCAACCGTTTCGTGCGCACGCTGCCGCTCAAGGGTTGGGCGGCGTTCGCGGGGGACATGCGCTTCGACGGCAGCTCGAAGCTGCCCGAGCTCGAAGGCAAGCTCACCGGCAAGGGCCTCGGGCTCGGCGGTTACATGATTGCGCAGGACCTCGACATCGACGCGCGGGTCGCGCGCGACGTGATCGAGCTCGCGCGCCACGAGATGGGCTTCGCCGACGGGCGCATCACGCTGAAGAACGTGCGCATCGAGCCGCTCGCGCCGGGCGTGCCGCTCAGCGTCGAGAGCATGGATCAGGAGAACGTCGCGTTTCCGTCGCTGATGCGCGACGTGAACGTGACGCCCGACACGATCGTCGCGTGGGACATCAAGGAGACGCACGCGAAGAAGATCCGCGGCACGCTCGCGCCGCTGCACGTCGAGGGGGAGCTCAGCGGCGAAACGCGCGATTTCGAGGTGTTCGACCGCGCCTTCCACGACCCGGCGCGAAAACACATGATCGGCGTGAAGCGCGCGTCGCTGCGCGGCCGGTTTCGTGTCGTCCCGCAGGCGCTCGAGTTCCTCGACATGCGCACCGACTTCGGGAACAGCAGCATCCTCGTCAAGTACTTGTCGATCGGGTTCGCGAACAAGATCGTCCTCAGCATCGGCAAGGACTCACGCATCGACCTCGCGGACGTGAGCCCGCTGGTCGACATCCAGATGGCGGGCAAGGCGGAGCTCGACGCCGAGATGGCGGGTCGCATGAGCGATCCGGAGCTCACCGGCAACCTGAAGCTCGCGGATTTCCAGTTCGGGGGCTTCCCGATCGGCGACATCAAGAGCGCGAAGATCCGCTTCCGGCCGCTGTTCTTGGAGCTCGCCGACGTCGACGCGCAGAAGGGCAGGAGCAGCTACACGGTGCCGAGCGCGCGCCTCGACTTCGACGCCGGCGCGACCATCGTCGCGGACGCGAAGATGAAGTCGGCGGCCTTCGATCTGCGCGATTTTCTCTCGATCTGGCGCTTCGACGAGGACCCGCGCTGGGCGGAGCTCGCGGGCGAGACGGCCGTCGACGCGAGCGTGCGCTACGTGCTCGGCGGCAAGGAGGACCCTTGCGATTCGGGCGTACTCGTCACGAAGGGCAAGGTCGGATTCCGGCGCCTCGAGCTCTTCGGCGAGCGCTACGACTCGGGTGACGCCGACTACCGGCTGCGCTGGTTCGATCGCGACGCCGGGTATCACGCGATCGAGCTGTCGTTGCCGAGCCTCGCGCTCAGGAAGGGCAGCGGCGCGATCGTCGGGTCGGTGGAGGTGAGGCCCGGCGCGAAGATCAGCGGGCAGCTCGTCGCGAGCGACGTGCCCGTGAGCAAGATCGACGCGCTGCCGCAGATCGTGCGCGCGGCGGAAGGTCGCGCGTCCGCGGTGGCCGAGCTCAGCGGGACGCTCGACGAGCTCGAAGCGACGGCGACCGCGCGCCTCTCGCCGTTGCGCATCGGCCGCGCCACGCTGCCGGCGTCGAATCTCCGGGTCGAGCTCACGCCGCTCGCCGACGCGACGCCGGTGCTCGGGCGCACGCGCTGCGGAGCGCCCGTCAAGAAGGCGTTCGATCAGGGAGATTTCGAAGCCGACCGCGCGAGCGGCGTCTTCCAGGTGGACGGCGCGCTGTTCGGCGGCCAGGTCACGCTCGAGCGCCTGACCGTCACGCGCCAGGGCAACAAGCTCGTGCGCGGTCGCGTCGGCCTCGTCGATCTCGACCTCGGCGCCGCCGCGGAGCTCGTCCCGGCGCTCGCGCTCTCCGACTCGCGTCTCGACGGCAAGCTGCGCGGCACGCTCGACCTGTCGGAGCTCCGGACCGCCGATCCGCTCACCTCCAAGGCGCGCCTCACGATCGAGGAGCTCCAGACGACGCGGGGCGGGTACTCCGTGCGGCTCCTCCCGGGCTCCGCGCCGATCGAGCTCGCCGGCGGCTCGCTGCGTGCGCCCGGAATCGCTCTCGTCACGACCACGCCCAACGGCCACCAGGCGACCTTCGATTTCAGCGGCGGGCTCACGCAGCTCCGCGACGCGCCGCGCATCGACGGCGAGCTCACGCTCAGGCCCATGGATCTCTCCGCGCTCACGCAAGCCGTCCCGCGCGTGGAGCGGGCGCGCGGCAGCGTGACCGGACGGCTCGCGCTCAGCGGTCCGCTGCGCTCTCCCGCCTACACCGGCGGCTTCGAGCTCACGGGAGGCGAAGTCCTGTACCGCGGACTCGCGACGCCGTTCACGGACGTGAGCCTCGCGCTCGCGCTCGAGGGCGGCGAGCTCAACGTGAAACGCGGCACCGCGCGCCTCGGCAGCGGCCGGCTCAGCGTGAGCGGCGGCGCGCCCCTGCGCGGCCTCGAGCTCGGCGCGGCGCGCCTCGAGCTCACGGCGCGCGACCTGAGCCTGCCGCTCGGCGAAGACATCCGCTCGAGCGCCGACGCGGATCTCCTCTTGAGCTGGAAACCGCCGGCCAACGGCGAGCGCTCCCTGCCGCGGCTGTCCGGCAACCTCCTCCTCCGCTCACTCGAGTACCGCCGCCCGGTCGCGATGACCGCCGCCATCCAGTCGCTCGGCCGCCGCGGCAAGCGCACCGAAGTCGACGCCTACGATCCGAGCGAGGACATGCTCGAGCTCGACATCACGCTGCGCGCCGCGCGCTCGCTGCAAATCCGCAACGAGCTCATCGAAGCCGACCTCCTGCTCTCCGACGAGGGCCTCTTGCTCGCCGGCACCAACGGCCGCTTCGGTTTGCGCGGCACCGTCGAAATCAAGCCGGGCGGCCGCATCATGCTCAGGCGCAGCGTCTTCGACATCAGCCAGGGCACCGTCCGTTTCGACGACACCACGCGCATCGCCCCCAAAGTCGACGTCACGGCGAGCACCGAATACCGCCGCTACGCCGACGCCTCCAACACCACCGCCGGCGCCCAGACCACGACCTCGGCGGGCAGCTCGTCCACGAACGTCTCGGGCGGTCGCTGGAACATCCGCATGCACGCGCACGGCGACGCCGACGACCTCAAGATCGACCTCACGAGCGAGCCGGCGCTCGCCCAGGACGACGTCTTCCTCCTGCTCACCGTCGGCCTCACGCGCGCCGAGCTGGACCAGGCCCAATCGGCGAGCGTCGGCGAAAGCGTCGCGCTCGAAGCCCTCGGCACCCTGAGCGGCGCGGACAAAGCCGTCACCAACGCCGTCCCCGTCATCGACGAATTCCGCTTCGGCAGCTCCTACTCGTCGCGCACCGGCCGCACCGAGCCCACCGTCACCATCGGCAAACGCCTGACCGATCGCGTCCGCGCCAACGTCACCACCGGCCTCGCCGAATCCCGCGAGGTCCGCTCCAACGTCGAGTGGCGCCTGAACAACCGCGTCAGCGTCGAAAGCTCCTACGACAACGTCAACGACATCTCGAGCTCCGCCCTCGGCAACCTCGGCGCGGACATCCGCTGGCGGCTCGAGTTCGAGTGAAGCTGCCCACCCCCGGCCTGCTCGGCGCGTGCTCGCGTGCTCGGCAGGAGCGGAGTGCCCCGACGCGGAGGGTGGTGTGCCTGTTCGTAAGGCGGCTCTAGATCGCTCGACATCACGAAGCGAGCGATCGACCTGTGAGCTCCTGGTTCGGCCCTTCTACGCCACCGGACTCCGGTGGTTTCACCGGAGCGATCGCTCGTCGTTCTCAGCGCGCGCGGCGGTCAGTGATCGTCGTCGCCGTGCGGCTCGCTTTAGTCCCCGGGAGCCAGCAAGAACACGAGCGGGACGAGTCATCGAAA
>DASXWF010000527.1:0-2391 GCA_036503835.1 Polyangiaceae bacterium
GATACGCAAGGCAAGGACCACGAACACGATCGTCAGCAGCAGGATGCGCGGAGCGTCACGCTCCACGATCTCGAGGATGTCGGCCATCAGCATCGGCTCACCCGAGGCGCTGATCTTCACACCGCCTCCGACGTCGACGTCGCGAAGCTGCCGCGCGAGCACCCGCACGGCCGGCGCGTCGCTCATGCTGACGGTCGGAAACGCGAACACGAAATGGGCAGCACCGCTGCCGTCGCGCGGCTCGAACGGCTTCCTCACGGCGTCGGGCAGATCGCTCGCCGTGAAGGGCTCGGCGCGCGCCATGCGGCGCAAGCGCTCGAAATCCCCGCGCTCCTGGGCACCGAGCGCCCCCGCGTCCACCAGCGAGAGCAGCTTACCGATGCGCTCGAGCAGCGGCTGCTTCGCCGCTTGATCCGGCGGAACGAGCTCGCTCTGGCTCGCGATCGTACCGACCGTCGCGCCTGGACCGAGCGCGGCCATGCGCTCGCGCAGCGAGGCGGCGAGGCGATTCGCCTGTGCGTCGCTGTCCGCCAGAAACACGAGCGGCGTCTGCGAGCGCCCGAGCAGCCGATTCACGCGCGGGTCGCTGTTGAAGCTCGGCAGATCGGCGCGATCGAGCGCGGCGAAGTCGGAGTTGAAACGCACGAGCGGCGCACAGAACGACAGCCCGAGCAAGAGGAGCAAGAGGCCCGAAGCCAGCCAGCCGGCGCGCGCCATCATACCGCGCACGAACGGCAAGCCGACCACGCCGCGCGGGCGCGCCAGGCCGGGCAAGTAGCGGGCGAACAGGCCGAGCAGCGCCGGCAGCAGCGTGAGGTACGAAACCAACACGAGCAGCATGCCGGCTGCCGCGAGCAGGCCGAACTCGCGGAAGGCGCGGAAATCCGAGAGCGCGAGGCAGCCGAACGCCGCCGCCGTCGTGAGCGCCGCCGCCACGGACACGCGCCCGGCCTCGGAGAACGCGGTCACGACGGCGCGTTCGTTCGAGACATTCGCGGCTCGCGCCTCCTCGTAGCGCCCGAGCATGTGGATGCCGTTGTCGATCCCGATCCCGAGCAAGATCGCTCCGACGAACGCCGTCAGCACGTTCAAGGTGCCGAAACCGAAACCGGCAATGCCGTACACGAACTCGAGCCCGACGAGCAGCGGGGTCATCACGAACCCGACCGCGAGCAGCCGCCGGAAGTGAAACCACACGTAGCCGAACACGAGCAGGAGCGCGATCACGCCCGTGTAGGCGAGATCGCGCGCCAGCACGTTCGAAAGGTCGACACGCTTCTTGTAGCGACCGCCGAGCTCCACCACGAGGCCCGGATCGACGCTCGCGGGCGGTACGCGCGCGAGCACGCCGTCGACGTCGGCCACCACGCGGCGCGAGAACGCGAGATCCGACGCGAGCTCGGTCGGGTGGACGAACACGGCGACCTCGGTCTCGTCCTCGTAGTAGCGGCTCGTCTTGCCGGGGGCGCCGGACAGCCGTTCGAGCTTACCCTCGTACTTCTTCCGGATGTCCGAGAGGTCGACGGGCGGCGGGGCCTCGTCGTCGAGATCGAGCTGCGCGCGCGACACCTCGTAGCGGCGCCGAGCGTCGAGCCGTTCCGCGATGGTCGTGAGATCGACGGGGTCGAGGTAGTAGAGCGAGCGGTCCTCGAAGAATTCGAGCGGGCGTTCGACCTCCACGTAGCGCACGCTGGGTAGCCGCTCGATCTCGCCGCCGAGCCGGTGCGCGAGCGCGTGCCGCTTCTCGGGCGTCGCTCCCCGGATCAAGAGGACGACGTTGCCCACGCCGCCGAACTTGCTTCGCAGGACTTCCAGGCTCTTCACGCTCTCGTGCGAGGGCGGCAAGAGCTCGGAAACGTCGGGATCCAGCTTGAGGCGAGACGCGCCGAGGAACGCGAGCCCGGCGCAGAGCGCGACGGCGATCAACGTCTGGAAGGCGTGCCGGTAACAGAAGAGCGCAACCTGCCCGAGCGCCCGCTTGACGCGAAGGGACGAGTCGTCTTCGGCGGGGCTCTGGTCAGGGTCGACTGACAAGGCCATGCTCGGTAGAAGGGTCCTCTTGCGCAAACACGAAATCGCGCTGTGCCGGGTAGCTCCACGTCGCGAAGACCACCGCGCGCACGAGACACCAGCCGAGGACGAAAGGAACGTTCAGTCCAGCAAGCAGGGCGACGCCGCCGGCGTTCAGCACGGCGCTCGCGCCCGAAACGAAGGCAAAGCGGCTCGCCTGAGGCGCGCTCGCCCCACCCGACGAAAACACCCACACCCGAGCGAGCGTGAACGAAACCAGGCCGCCCAGCGCGCAACCGGCCGCGGTGGCGAGTGATGGATGGAGGCTCGCCGCGTGCACGAGCACGCCGGCGAGCGCGAAATCGACGAGCGTCGCGAAGC
>DASXWF010000528.1:0-1709 GCA_036503835.1 Polyangiaceae bacterium
CAGCGAGCGCCGGAAGTTCGTGTACAACCTACGGACGCCGAGCGCGGAGGCCACGTCTTCGACGCGGTAGGGCCCGAGATCGGTTTCCCGCGTACGCGGATTCGGTCGCAGGCTCGAGGCCCCTCGGGCCACGTCAGCGAAGATCGCCTTCCCGGCGGTCGGGGCGGACCGTGCCGGCTTCCCCGTCATCGAGCCGCCTCTCGAGCTGCCGAGCGATGGTAAGTATACTTACTTCATGGCCGGAGCCGGAGACAGCGTGGAGCTTGCGAAGGCGCAGTACTTGGCCGCCTGGCGGTGGCGGCGGGGGGTGGAGAAGTCGCTCGCTCCGATGAAGCTCACGCTGACGCAGTGGTTGGTGCTGGAAGCGACGGCCAGCCTGATCGCAGAAAGGGATGACGCGGTGAATCAGAATGCGGTCGCTGCACGGACGGAGCTCGACCGAATGACGATTTCGCAGGTCATGACGACCCTGGCGGTGCGTTCACTCGTGGATCGGGCTCCCGATCTGGATGGGCGGGCGTACCGGATCTATCTCACCCAGCGCGGAAAACGCTGTGTGAGTCGCGCTGCGCGCCTCGTTGCATCTGCGACCCGGCACTTTCGTGTTTGCGAGGACGATCGCGCGAAGACGAGAGCGCGTCGCCGAGCAGAGCCGAGCTGAGCCGAGCCCGAGCCACGAAGCTCAGTTCAAGCAGATTTCCATGCGATCCACGGTTTCGGCCTTCATGGCGCAGTCGTAGGCGCGCCGGCTCACCCGCTCGGAACACTCGGCGAAGGTAGGATCGGTCGCCGCGCGGGCGCGAGCTTCACCCTGGAGCTTCAAGATCTCGCCGGCGCTCAGGCCCGGGCGATCGGAGCCCAACAGCTTTTCCATGTAGCGGTCGAGGAGGGCGTTGCACTCGGCGGGAGTCGGCGGGCGCCCGCAGGCGCTGCAGGCGAGGCAGGCGACGAACAGCGCTCTCAGCGGAAGCACTCTTCCTCGATCTGCTCGGCGCGCGTCGCCTGCCGCACGCACGCCATCGCCTTGTCGGTGATCCTCCGCCCGATGCAGCGCTTGGTCATGTCTTTGCGAAAGGATTCCTTCGCGAGCTTCACCTCTTCGGCGAGCGTCTCCGGGTTCACGTTCGCCTGCTTGAGCTCGAGCGATGCCACTCGCTCGACGATCTCCTCGCATTCCCGGGGCGTGGCCGGGTGTCCGCAGGCGAGGAGCCCGAGCGAGGCAAGGGTGGCGAGGACGAACGTGGGGTTTCGCATGCGCGCGCGGGAGCCTACCGTGAAGGGCGCGAAAGCGCCGAAATCTGGACGCCTGTACAGGTCCTGCTAGATTCGTAGGAGCCATGTCGCGCGCCCGCGCCCAGGTTCGCCCGGAGCCGATCACGCCCGAAGCGATGCTCAGGAAGGCGAGCCTCGCGCGAACTCCGGTCTCCCGCGCCAAGTACGCCCAGCGCGGGCTTTCCCACCGGGGCACCCTCGACCGCACGACCCGCACGATGCTCCTGCGGCAGCTCTACCTGTCGCACATGGAGGGGCGAAGGTTCGGGGACGCGCTCGCCGTCGCCGAGCAGATGCTCGAAAGCGCGATCATGCCCGACGTGGCTCGTCAGGACGCGGCTCGCGCCTGTCTCGGCCTCGGGGATCGGGAAGGTGCGCTCGTGCATCTGCGCATCGCGAGCCGGGTCAGCCCTGCAGCACGCCGGGCCTTTCATCTC
>DASXWF010000529.1:0-7270 GCA_036503835.1 Polyangiaceae bacterium
GCCGCCCGAGCCGTTCGTCGTCGAGGCGAAGCAGCAAGGTCTGGTCGGGATCCGCGCGCTGACCGCGGAGCGTTGGTCGGCGCTGCGTGGCGAGCTCTCGCGGTCCGCGAGCCAGACGCAGCAAGCGCAGGGTCGTCCGGCGGACTTCGGCGATCCGCTGGCCGTGCTGGCGCTCGGGGACGGCGCCGTGCAAACCTTCGGCGACACGCTCGCTTCCTGCGAGCGCGCCCGCTTCACGCTGCTGGCGGAGGCTGACCGGCTGGAGCTTGCGGTCGAGCTCGTGCCGAGCAACGGCGGGCTCGCGGCAAGATCCACGGCAGAGCTTTCCGTGGGTTCACTCGAGGCGCTGCTCGCGCTCCCGGGAACGGTGGATGTCGCGGTGTTGACGCGAGTCGGCGAGAGCGAGCTCGGTAGGGGCGCAGCCGATCCGGCAGGCGCGCTGCGCGAGATCCTCGGTTCCAGGTTGCCGGCCGCCGACACGAAGGCGGTGACCGACGCGTTCGCGCACTTTCAGCGCGGCCGCGGCTCGACGGCCGTCTACGGCATCACGCAAAGTGCCGGCCTGCTCGTCGAGCAACAGGTGCGGGATCGCGCCGCGATGGCCGCGGGGCTGGAAGGCTTGTTCGGCCTGCTGCGCCTGCCCGCCTTGAAAGATCCGCTGTCCCAGCGCTTCGGTGAAATCGTGGCGAAGGCTTCGGTGCGGCGGGTCGCGGGCGTCGAGGGATCGGTCGAGCACGTGCAGATCGCGGCGCCGAAGGGCAAGGGACGGGAGGGCCTCGAGGCTCTCTGGGTGGTGCGCGACGATCACGCCACGCTGAGCGTCGCGCGCCAGGCGAGTGAAGGTCTGCTTGCAGCCGAGGCGGGCCCGCCGAGCCAATCGCTGGGCGCGAGCCCGACGCTGCAGGCCATGGCGGCGCGTCGTAGTCCGTCCTCGTTCGCGCTGTACTGGGACGCCGCGCCGCCCGGGACGCCGGCCGTGCCGGCCCTGGTCACGTTCGGGAAGCGTGAAACCTCCGCGCGGCTCGAAGCCGAGCTCTCGGGCGCGGCCGTCGCGGTACTCGCCGCGTTGCTGGGGGCGCCGTGAGCGCGGGTCGCTTGCTCGTCAGCGGATTTCCGGGGTTTCGCGCGCGGGCCGTGCTCCGCGTTGCGCTCGAAGCGGAGCCTGACGCGCGCCCGGTCGTGCTCGTGCATCCCGCGCGCAGGGCGGACGCCGACGCCGCCCTCGCCGCGCTGGCCGGGGGGGAGCGCGTCGAGCTGCTGGAAGGTGATCCGGCCGCGATCGATTTCGGCCTCGATAGAAAGTCTTACGCGGAGCTCGCCGAGACCGTCACCCACCTGCAGCACCTCTATCAGGTGACGGACCTCGGCGCGCCGGTGAAGGCCGCCGAGTCGGCGAACATCGGCGGCACGCGCGAGATCATCGAGTTCGGGCGCGTCGCGCGGTCGCTCGAGCGCATCGTGCACCACTCGAGTGTCTTCGTGAGCGGCGATCGTACGGGCACCGTTCGCGAGAGCGAGCTCACGGCGGGGCAAGCGTTCCACTCGCCGGTAGCGCGTTCCCTGGCGCTCGCCGAGGCCATGCTTTCGCGCCATCCCGAGCTGCCGCTCACCGTGGTGCGAGCGGGGCAGATCGTGGGAGATTCGCGGAGCGGGGAGGTCGATCAGCTCGACGGGCCGTATCCCTTGCTCGTGTTCCTGGCGAGCGCGCCGAGGGGCTCCGCGCTGCCGCTGCCGCCGCGCGCCGACTCTCCGCTGCATCTCGTTCCCGTCGATTTCGTCGCCCGGGCGGCGCATCGGCTGCTCTCGAGCCCGGGCGCGCGCAAGAAGACGGTGCACCTGGTCGATCCCGAGCCGCTGAGCGCGCGCCGCTTCCTCGAGCTCTCCGCGGCGCGCTTCGGACAGCGCCTCGAGCCCGGCTTCAACGCGGCGGGTTTCGGCAGGGCGCTGCTCGGCAACCGCGGGGTCGGCCTGCTCGTGCAGAACCTGCGCACGGTGACCGATCTCATCACGACACCCGTGAGCTACGACGACAGCGTCGCTCGCGCGGAGCTCGCCGGGAGCGGAATCGTGTGCCCGCCGCTCGAATCGTACCTCGACGTGCTACTTTCCCACCTCGAAGAGCGCGTGAAACAGCAACGATTGAACGAGCGCGGCAAGGAAGCCTGGGATGTGGCGGGCTGAGGGAGAGCCGAGCTTTGCGTTGGTGATCTCGGCCGCGGCCGCCCTGATCGCCGCGACGTGCAGCCGGGAGAGCCGGCTCGAACCGTCGCACCCTGCTCGGCCGAACCAGGCAGCGGCGTCCGCCGCACCCGTCCGGCCCGTGCCTTCGAGCGAACCCGCTCCGAGCGCCGCTCCGCGCGCGGCAGCCCTGCCCGAGGGGCTGGCGCTTCCCGAGTTCTACGCGGCGCTCGCCGGTCTCGAGGGTAAGTCGCGGCGAGAGCACGCGCGTGTGCTCTGGCTCGGCGACTCGCACACGGCCGCGGATTACATGACGGGCGCGTTCCGGCGCCGGCTGCAGGTTCGTTTTGGCGCCGGAGGGCCCGGATTTCTGCGCATCGGCGCGAGCCCGTACCGCCACGGCGGGGTCAAGTTCGTGCGCGACGGGCGCTGGCGCGTGGAGCCCGAGCCGCCCTCGCGCCGCAGCTCCGAGGGGGACACGGCGTTCGGCTACGGAGGGTTGCGTGTGATCCCTCTCGAAACGCGTTCTCGCGCCGAGGCGCGCCTCGACCGCGGCGCCGCCGGCGGCACGCTGCGCTACGAGCTCCTGTTCGATCTGCCGCCTGCCGCCAGCTTCCGGGTGAGCGTCGGCTCGCAGCACATCCAGGTCGACAAGAAAACTCCGCTCGAGCAGGTGGCGGGCTCTCCGATCGCGCACCTGCGCTTTCAGGGCGCTCCCGGCGACGCCATCGAGCTCGCGTCGTTCGCCAACGCCCCCCGGCTCTACGGGCTCGTCGCGGAAGGCTCCGATCCGGGCGTCGTGCTCGACACCTCCGGCATCGACGGCGCGCGCTTCGCGACCGCGCTCGCCTGGAACGCGGAGGTGCTTGCCGCCGAGCTCGCGGCGCGCCGACCGGAGCTCGTGGTCCTCGCCTACGGCACCAACGAAGCGTTCGACAATCGGCGCGCGGAAGCCTCGGGCAACGACGTGAGCGAGCTCGTCGCGCGCATCCGGCGTGGCGTTCCCCGCGCCGATTGCCTGATCGTGGGCCCGCCGGACGCCGCCGCGCCTGACTTCACCTCGTTGCCGCGCGTCGCGGAAATCGAGGCGGTTCTCGATCGCACGGCGGCTCGGCTCGGCTGTGGGTTTTTTTCGCTGCGCGCCGCCATGGGAGGCGAGGGCGGCTTCACGCGCTGGATGAAGGAGACTCCAGCGCTCGCGCGCGGTGATCGGGTCCACCTGTCGCCGTCGGGCTACGAGCGGCTCGGCGAAGCGCTCGCGGACGCGGTGACGAGCGCGTACGATCGGCGAAAGAAGCCGTAACGGCCCAAGTCCGAGGCGAGCTTAGCGTTCCATCATGAGGAACGCGCTCGCGGCCGTGCTAGGCTGCGTGGGTTCGGGGCGCGCAACGGGGCATGACTGAATTCGACGGGAAGCGACGTGCGAGGAGGCTCTGGGCCTTGCTCGCGAGTGTGCCGCTCCTGCTCTGGTTCGGCGCCGCCTTCACGGGAGCGGTTCGCTCCCAGCCGCTCGAAACCACCGCGAATGCCGCACCGGCCTCGAGCGTGAGCTCGGCGCCGAGCGTCCCCGAAACGGCTCCTGCGCGCGACGGTCCTCCGAGCTACTGCCTCGGGCGCCTGCTCGCGCCGCTACGCGCGGCGGTGGCCGGCTCGACGGCAGGGGAGGGGACGCGGCCCTGGGTCGACGAAGTCGATGCCGCTGCGGGCGACCTCGCGCGCACGTTCGGGGGCGAGCGCGAGCCGGCCCCGATCACCACTCTGATCGCGACGATTCCGGATCCGATCGACTCGGGGCTCGGTTACCAGTTCGAGACCGCGCTGCAGGCGCTGCGGCGCGGCATCGAGCACCGCGCCGGCACCGGGTTTCACCGCGATCGCAGCTGGCTGCCCTGGGACGACCGCGAGGTGAAGGAAGCGGAGCGCCGCGACTCCGAGGAATGCCGTCGTTCCACGCCGGGCATCCTCTTGTTTCGGGGCGGCACGCCGGAGCGCCCGGAGTTGTTCGTGCTGCTCGTCGTCGGCGAAACGCCGACGAGCGGTCTGCGCGCGGCTTCGCTTCACACCGCGCTCGACATCTACGAGCGTCTCGATCGCCACCGCTCCAAGCCGGGAACGGCGGCGCAGGCGCTGGAGGTCCGCGTCGTCGGTCCCTCGTACTCCGGCAGCGCGCCTTCGTTGCGCATGGCCCTCAGCAGCTGGGCCGAACGTCACGCGGCGCCGGTCGACTTTCGCATCGTGAGCGGCAGCGCCACCGGCGCCGACGTTCCGCGCTGGCTCGGTCAGGGGAGCTCGCGGCTCGCGCAGAACGCCAGCATCTCGTTCCAGTCGACGACGGTGCCCGAGGCGAGCGTCGAGTGCGCCTACCTCTGGTATCTGGCGAGCCGCCTCGGCGTCGAGCCGGAGCCGGGCTTTCCCGATGCTCCAACGGGCGTGCCTCTCGCCGGCGTGGCGAGCCTCAGCGAATCCGGTACTGAATTCGGCGCCACCCTCGGCACGGAGGTTCCGAAATCCCCGCCCCCGCCCCCCGCCGAGGTGCGCGCGGGCACGCCGCCCTGCAAGTGGCGCGCCTCGATCGGTTTCTCGTTTCCGTTCCACGTCTCCGCGCTGCGCGACGCCTACGAAGATCTCGACCAGCGCGAGAAGGCGGCTCCCAAGGAGTCCTCGATCGCGCGCGCCACCTCGCTCGACGCGTCCCTGCGCGAGGCGCGGCCCCCGCTCGATCGCGACTCGAGCCCGTCCGGCAAGACCCGCACGGCCGAAGACCTCGCGCTCGGGAGCGTGCTCGAACGCATCTCGACTCGCCACGTCCGCCACCTCGCGATTCACGCGACCGACGTGGGCGACGCGATCTTCCTCGCCCGCAGGATCCGCGACGTCGCCCCCGACGTGCGCCTGTCCTTCTTCGACTCGGACGCCCTGCTCCTGCACGCGGATTTTCGCCGGGAGCTCCTGGGCTCGCTCGTCGTGAGCCCGTATCCGTTCCGGGGCCTCAGCGAGTTCGCCCTGCAGCGCGACGGGCGGGGCGCGTTCGCCGCCTTCGAAAGCGGCAACATGCAGGGCCTCTACAACGCCGTGCTCGCGCAGCGCGGCGTGCGCCCGTCCGAGCTCAGCGAGTACACGATCGGCTCGAACCTGCCGCTCCCGGTGTGGGTCTCGGCGATCGGCCGCGCTGCGATCGTCCCCGCGAACCTCTCGCCCACGCTCGACTGCTCGAAAACCCTGTACGGCTCGCCCGATCCGTCGGGACGCGCGCTCTGCGGCCCGCCCGGCGCCGAGCGCACGAACGCCTGGCGCGAATTCAAACGCCAGAGCGCCGTCCCGCTCCGGCTCGAGAAGAGCGCCAAGCTCCCGTACCTCTGGGATCTCCTGCTCGCGACGCTGATCTTGCTCTGGTGCGTGGACGTCGCGCACCAGAACGCCGGCGCGCGCCGCTTAGCCCGCGATCGCTTTCCGGAAGAGTTCGCGGCCGCCGACGACCGCACGCTCGACCGCGCCATGGGCCGGACCAAATGGCGCCTCTACGCCGTGATTCGCTCGTTCCTGTTCGCGCTCGCCTTCGCGCACATGACGACGTTCTACGCGCTCGCCCTGGTCGCGCGCGGCGGCCCCACGCTCGATACGGGCTTCGATACCCTGACCTTCGCGTTCCAGGTGCTGGTCGCGGTCGCGAGCGTCGTGCTGGCGGTCTCGCGCACGATCCTCATGGCCACCCGCTTCTTGCGCGACTACCGCGCCTTCGCACGCTGCGTCGCCTCCAAGCCGGGCTCCACCCCGCCGGCTGCGCCCGAAACGGCGCGTTCTCCGGGCGGAACCGAAGCCGACGCCAGCGCCGAAGACGAGGCGCCGCTCTCCATCGCTGCGCGCTCCGACCGCATCACGTTCACGACCGGCTTCGTCCCGACCACACGCCACGGGACTGCGCGCACTTCGCTCTTGCAGCTGCGCATCCTCGCTGTGGCGGCGGCCTCGCTCGCCGTCTTCTTCACGGTCGAGTACGTCCTCGACACCCTCCGCTCCACGGACGTCGTCGGCCTCGGCAGCGACGGCACCGTCCAGCGCCTCACCCTGTTCGTCGTGCGCGGCGCGAACCTGGCGAGCGGCGTCTCGCCCTCGACGCCTGCGCTCCTCTGCATGGCGTGCGTCTACGTCTGGGCCCTCGGACGCATGGCGCGGCTCGCGCTCGCGCACTCCATTTCGCGCTCGTGCCCGCCCGACGGCGAGACCGACCTCGTGAGCACGCCGATCCGCCTGATCCTCTACCCGCGCCATTCCCAGACCGGCGAACCCGACGCCGGCTTCACCCACGTCGAGCGCGGCCTGCTCGACGCCATCTGGCGCCCCATCAACCACCCGTATTACGTCGCCGCGGCGCTCGGCATGGCCTTCTTCCCGGTCGCGGTCTTCGCGCTCAAGCGCCCGTCCACGCTCGAGAGCCCGTTCGGGACCTGGTTTCTGGCCGCGGGAGTCGGCATGAGCTCCTTCCTGATCGGCGTCACCCTGATCCAGCTCGTTCAGTACTGGCTTGCGCTGCGCTTGCTGCTCAAGCGCCTCCTCGAACACCCGCTCGGCGCCGCCTTTCAATCCGTCCCCTCCTTTGCGCGCGACTCCGTCGACCACCAACTCTCGCGCAGCCCCGACGAGCCGCTGCGCTGGTCTACGTGCGCGGTCCAATTCTCCGATCTGATGCGCGCCGCTCGCGGCGTCCCGGGCCTCGCCCCGCTCGCCGCGCTCCGAACCAGGCTGGAGCGCGCCGAAACCGAGCTTTCGCAGGCGCGCATCGCCGCGCTCGAAGCCACGAGCGAGCGCTCGCGCCGGGCTCCAGCGGACGAACACCGCGACGAATGGCTCGCGACCCTCGAATCCGACCTCACCTGCCGCGCCATCAACGCCGCCTCCACCCTGACCGAGGTCCTGGAGGAACCCTGGACCTTGCCCGCCTCGCCCGAAAGCGCCGCGCGGGACGCGTCGCGCTCCGCCGGAGCTTCCGAGCCCGACGCCTTGACTCCCTGCGAATCCGCCTACCGCCCCGAAGAGCTCCGCTGGCTCCGTTCCGCTCAGGTCTTCGTGGCCACGGTCGTCACCCTGCTCCTCC
>DASXWF010000530.1:0-2873 GCA_036503835.1 Polyangiaceae bacterium
GGCGAGCGAGTCGCGATCCGCGACGGCCAGCTCGCCCTCGAGCGCCCAGGTCAGCTGCTCCGAACCCGAGAAATCGGCCCGGAACGCCTGTGCTTCGAGCCCGCCCCAGAACTCGCTCGGTTGTTCGAACTCGCGTTCGCCGGCGCTGCTCGTCACGCCGTTTCGCGTCCCGGCCGCGATCGTGCGCTGGCTGAGCGGATTCTCGTAGCCGAAGTAGGCGGTGTACTCGCCCGGCGAACGGGCGAGCACGCAGCTCACCGACGGCAGCACGTTGCACGCGTCGCCGATGCGGTTGTCGTCCTCGTCCTCCTGCGCCGGATTCGCGACCGTCGGACAATTGTCCTTCAGATCGACGACGCCGTCCTCGTCGAGATCCGCCATCGGCTCTTCGGGGAACGGGACGCCCGGCTGCTGGTACGTGAGCTCTCCGAGGTTCACCGAGCTCAAGAGCTGCACGAGCCGCTCGGTCTTCGCCTGGTCGCGGAGCAGATCGACCCCCGCCACCGCGGCGTCCGCGGCGCGCAGCGTTTCGCGCACCGTACGCGTGGTGCCGTAGACCAGCGCCCCCGTGATGTTCTCACCGAGCAGCGCGCCGCGCGCGCCGTTCAGCTTCGCGACGAGCAGCTGGCGCCGGAGCTCGCCCTCCGGCGTTTCGTCCGAATTCCCGAGGATTTCGAGCGCCGTCGAGGCGTCGCCGACCTCCAGGCTCGTCCCTTCCAGGCGCCCGTCGGCGTAGCGCTTTCCGAGCACGACGGGCAGCGCGGCCTCGAGCGCCGAACGCTCTTCCCAGTAGTACGGCTGCTCCGCGGTCGTAAGCTTCGTCCGCAGCCGGCGCGCGCCGAGCACTTCGTGCGTCGTCGGCGAGCCGAACGGCGTGAAGACGTGGAACGCATTCACGGCTTTCACGCCTTCCCACTGCCAGGTCCAGGTGCCCGGCGTCGGAGCGCCGATGGTGTGAATGCGCGTCTCCACGTCGAGCGCCGCAATGCCGTCGTTGTTGCCCGACGGATTGGTGACGAGGGTCGTGGCGGTCGCGTTCTCGGCACCCACGAGCGGCGCGGACGTGCCGTTCGGCGTGAGCAGCCGGTACTGGATCTCGGCGTTGGCGCCCAGCGAAACCCCGGGCGTAGCGTCGCCGATCTCGTCGGCGTCGGCTTCCTTGAGCTGGATTTCGGTCGCGCTCGAGCCGACAGCCAGTGGAATGTCGAACGTCCCGTCGTAGTTCGTATCGCGCAGGTAGGGCAACTGCTCCACGCCGAAAGCACCGCTCGAATCCGAGCCAACGAGCGAGAACTCCCCGGCCGGCATGCTCAAGAGGCCGTTGGAACGGACCTTGAAGGCATCGGCCGTCGCGACGGCGATGGTGCTGCCGGGGGCCGGGAGCACGGCGCAGTCCTGTGAAAGGAACACGCGAAGCTCGTAGTTGAAGGGCGGCAGCCCGTTGCCAGCGATCGATGCATCGGGCGAATGCGCCCCCTCGAAGATCGTGTCCCAGCGGTCGTCGCCGAGCACGTCGCTGCTGACGGTGACGATCTCGGTCGGCGCGATCGGACCGCCGGCGCAGCTGCCCGCGTTGCCGTCGCCGCAGGGGTCGGCGCTCAGCCGGTAGCAGGTCTTGAGTACGTTCGTTTCCTCGTCGAACTGGTGCAGTCCGCCGTTGTCCCCGTCGAAAACCTGCACCGCGAGCTGCGCGAGCGCCGCCGTGTCGCCCGGTCCGACCGAAATCCTGAAGCGCGCCTCCGTCGCGGCGACCGTATCCACACCTAGCCCGCTCAGGAGCAGCATCTCGCCGTCATTGCCGTCCGGCGTCGGCAGGCCCGTGAAGTTCAGCCCGCCCGTGTCGATGCCCGCCGCCGTGCCCGGCAGCCCGGGGAACACGCTGAGCGAGCCGTCCGCCCGGATCACCTCGAGATCGTCGACACCGTCACCGGTCACGTCGGCCGCACGAAAGTCGACCATGTCCGCGGGAGCTTCGATCTCGGTGAACGAGAAGGCGCCGTCCCCGCCCGCGATCATGACGAACAGCGTATTTCCACTGCGGACGACGAAATCGAGGAGCGGGATCGAACCTTCCTCGAGGGCGCTCGCGATACCGTCGTCGTTGAAGTTTCCGAGCGCGAGCGCGAAGGGCTCGGCGAAGGCGAACGGCGTCAGGAACGGACCGAGCTCGAGGCCGTTGCCGTCGACGAGCGTGAAATCGACGAAGCCGGCGTTGTCGTCGAAGGCGATGAAGCCCGTTTCGAAGTCCTGGCCATCCTCCGGTTCGAGGTCGATCGGGCTCGTGAACGGAACTCCCGTCCGGAACGACTTCGCGGGAGCGAGCGGCGTGAAGCCGTCCGGCTTGGCCAGGATGATGCGAGTCGGATCGTCCGCGTAGCTCACCGTGATGTCGTCGAGGCCGTCCGCATTCAGGTCCCTGACCTCCACGCCCGTCGGATCGCGCCCCGTGGCGAAGCGTGCGTCGAGTGCCGGGCTGCAGATCACGCCGTTGCCGTTCGACTCACACCAGATCACGACGCCGCCGCCCGCGGCGTCCACTCCCACGGTCACGAGATCGGCGATGCCGGCGTCTTCGCCCGCTCGCGACTGGAAGACGCCGGCCTTCACGTCGGTGAGCTCGATGGTGTCGGGCACGACGTCTCGAAAGGACTGGCCGAAGATCGAGCTCGCCGTGTTGATGCCGGAGTCACCGTCGAGCCACGCAAAGTCGGACAACGTATCGCGGTCGAGCCGCAGCGGGATGGGATCGATGCTGGCCGTGAAAGTCAGCCCCGAGGCGCCGCCCAAAAAGACGTCGACTTCTCCGCTCGCGCGTTGCGCAACGAGGTCGTCGACACTGCCCGCGTTCATCCGCATACGCGCTATCATGCTGT
>DASXWF010000531.1:0-3061 GCA_036503835.1 Polyangiaceae bacterium
GAAATTTTGGAGTAAGAGCTCCCGGGCGTGCCGGCGATCGATCTCTTGTACGTGGACGGCGAAGTCGTGGTCGCGAACAAGCCGTCCGGGTTACTCGTGCACCGCGGCTGGGGCAAAGACGCCGACGTCGCGCTCTTCCGCGTGCGCGACGCCCTCGGCGAGCACGTGCATCCGCTGCACCGGCTCGATCGCGGGACGAGCGGCGCGCTGCTCTTCGCCCGCACCCGCGCCGCGCTCACGCTGCTCGGGCGCCAGTTCGAGTCGCACTCCGTCGAAAAAAGCTACCTCGCGCTGGTGCGCGGCAAGCCGGCGGCGGGCGGCACCATCGACTACCCGATCCCGAGAACCGAGGACGGTCCGCGCGTCCCGGCGATCACGCACTTCAGTGTCCTCGCCCATTCGAGCGTGGATCGCTGCTCGCTCGTGCTGGCGGTCCCCGAGACCGGGCGTCTCCACCAGATCCGCCGCCACCTGCGGCACCTCGGCCACCCGCTGATCGGCGACGTCAAATACGGATCCGGAGAGATCAACCGGCACTACCGCGCGGAGTACGCGCTCCACCGGCTCGCGCTGCACGCGTTCAGCCTGGCATTCATCCACCCTTCGAACGGTGAGCGCGTCAGCGTGCAGGCTCCCGTTCCCACCGATCTCTCCTCGGCGCTGGAGCGGCTCGCTCTCCAGAGCGGTCTGAGCTCGATTGAGAACGTTCTGACACTGCTCGCCGAGCGCTGCGGCCGGCATGAATTCGCTGGCGTGTAGGGCACCCGAACCCAAGCTCGCGCGCTGACGCGAGTCCAATCTTACTTCCTCCACGCCCGATCGTGGCGATTCGCCTCATCGCGAAAGCCACGAATCAACTCGGAGCCTGAGGAAGCGTCCAGATGAAGGAGACGTTCATGCAGCTACGGATTCGCTCACGCCGCATCGCTTTTTGGATCGCAGAGGTGACACTTCCGGCGTCCGTCGTCGCGCTCGCCTGTTCGAATACGATCACCGTTCCCGGCTCGACGGGCGGCTCGGGAGGGACCGCGTCTCAGAACGATTCTGGCGGCTCTGACGCGGGCAGCGCCACGACGGGCGGGAGGATGTCCGCAGCGGGCGGCAACGGGCGTGGGGGATCGACCGTGATCGTCGTCGAACCGAACGGCGGAGAGGGTCCGGAGGACGGTGACGACGCGGGCGGCTCTCCCGGCACCGGCGGAGAGCAGGGAATCGACCCGGACGAGGCCTGCGCGCTCGCGACCGACACCGTGGAGGCGATTCCCGCGGTCCTCGAGCTCGTGATCGACACGAGCGGATCGATGACCTGGCCCCCGGGTTGGGCTCCCACGCCCGACGACGACACGCCGCCGCCCGGCGCGACCAAGTGGGAAATCACGCGCGACGCGCTCGAAGTCGCCGTGGACACGCTCGCTCCGGAGGTCGCGCTCGGAGCCAATTTCTACCCGAACGTTTCGGGCGACGACGTGGGGATCTGTTTGCTCAATCGGGTCGCGCTGCCGATCGCCCCGCTCGGCGCCGCCGGATCCAGCGCGCGGGGTGACTGGAGCTCCGCGCTGGCCGACGTCGTCCCGATCGGCGGGACGCCGACGGAGGGCGCGTATCTCTTCGGCATCGAGCAGCTCTCGAGCACGCAGCTCGACGGCAGCAAGTTCCTCCTGCTCATCACCGACGGCACTCCCACCTGCACCCTCGACTGCGAGTGCACCGACGACAACCTCCCGGTCGATTCGGACCCGCTGATCGCGGAAGCCGCGAGCGCGCTCGAAGACGGAATCCGCACCTTCGTGATCGGCTCGCCGGGCAGCGAAGGCACGCGCGGTGTCCTCTCTGCGCTCGCGACCGCCGGCGGCACGGCGAAGGAGAACTGCTCGGACGACGGCCCCGTCTACTGCCACTTCGACATGACGACCGAGCCGGACCTCGCGAACGGCCTCGCGCGGGCGCTCGATCAAGTGGCGATGAGTCTGCGTTCGTGCGAATACCCGATCCCCGAGCCGCCCGACGATCGGACACTCGATCGCGATCGCGTCAACGTCCTTTACACTCCGAGCAGCGGAGAGACCGAGACCGTCCCGCGCGATCCCTCCGCGACGAAATGCGACGAAGGCTGGCAATACTCCGACGACGGCAAGAGCATCCTGCTCTGCGGGGAGGCCTGCGAGGCCGCGAAAGCCGACGTCGGCGCCCGAGTCGAGGTCCTCTTCGGCTGCGAGACCGTCAGCGCCGAACCGCGCTGAGCTGGTGTGGGGCTTCACGCCTCGACCTTCGATGCGCCGAGAGGTATCGTACGGACCGCGACGCGCCGCGAGGGACTCGAATGCACCCGCACCGCGGCGACCGTCGATCCATGAGCAACGCCGGCGAACTTCGAAAATGGCTGGGGAGCGTGCTCAGCGCTTCGTTGCTCGCGTTCTGCGCGACCGCCTGCTCCGAGGACGCCGCTCCGGACAGCGGCGACGGCGGCGCGGGCGCCGGCGGGATACCGGGTACGAGCGGGGGCGGGCAGTCCGGAACGACCGGAGGTGCCGTCGGCGCAGGCACAGCCGGCACAACGCCGAGCGGCGGCTCGCCCTCGAACGCCGGAGCGCCGTCGACCGCAGGCGAGTCCGCCGGCGGCAGCGGCGGATCGCAGGCCGGCGCGGCCACGAGCGGCGGAGCGGGCAGCGGCGCTGCTGGATCCGGCGGCAGGTCGGGCGGCGGCGGCGAAGGTGGAAGCGCGACGCCGGGAGGCACCGGCGGCATGGGCGGCGCCGGCGGCAGGTCCATGCCGATTCCGGTGAACCAGCTGCCCGACATCGAGGAGATGCCCGACCCGCTGACGCTGAACGACGGGACGAAGGTCACGACGCTCGAGCAATGGCGCGTTCGTCGCCAGGAAATGATTCAGCTGCTCGAAGACTACGAGTACGGTCACATGCCGCCTCCCCCCGGCAACGTGACGGCCGCCACGACCACCCCGACGCGGCGCATCTCGGCGGGCGATCGGGAAGCCGACTACCGCATGCTGCACCTGAGCTTCGGCCCGGAGGAAGAGCTCGGATTCGATCTCGGCATCTTC
>DASXWF010000532.1:0-3546 GCA_036503835.1 Polyangiaceae bacterium
AGGCAACGCGCCCTGGCGCCCCGCGGGGGGCGGCGACATCACGGTCGGCAGCATCACCGACTACTACCTGAAGCACGGCCGCGAGGTGGCCCGCGAGCGCGACGCCGCGGAGTCGAAGGCCGAGGCGGCGCCCGCCAAGACGACGGAGCTGAAGCTGCCCGAGCCGAAGACCCCCGAGGAGAAGCGCATCTTCGATCTGCTGCAGAAGGCGGGAGGCTGAGATGCCGCTAACGAGCGAAGAGGTTCTCGAGCTGAAGGCGCTGCTCGGCCCCGGCTCCAAGGTGAGCGACGAGTTCCGGACCCAGGCGCAGCAGCGCCTCGACGCCTCCGAAGACGAGCGCCTGCAGGGCTGGGCGGCGGCCGGCGGCACGAAGGCGGACTCGGCCCCGGTCGTGCCGGGCGAGCTCGGCGTGAAGGGCATCATCGGGCAGGAGGGCAAGGGCGACGCCGCGTCGTTGGACGCCGAGGCGGAGCGCGTGGCGGGGATGCTCGACCCGCGGTTCTCGCTCGTTCCCCAGGCGCTCGCGCTGCAGCCGGCGACGGGCGACCCGGTGAGCGACGATGCTGCGAGGCAGCGGTGGCAGGGTGGCGACAAGAATGCCGTCGTCGTCTACGAGCCGCCCGCGGACGTCGTGCGGAAGCACCTACTCGAAAACCCCGCCCTGCTCCGGGCGCTGCGCCCCGACGAGCCGCCCCCTCTGGAAGAGATCGCGTCGCTCGACGCGGGCTCGAGCCTCTACCGCGACGCCGCCAACTATATGTGGCGCAAGACGAAGGAGGCGGCCGACAAGTCCGGGCGCGCCGTCTACCGCCAGTCGGAGCTGCCCTGGCTCTCCGACGACCCGGAGATGCCCCAGTCGCTCGAGGTGCGCGCCGGCAACGCGGGCACCGAGCTGCACCGCAAGGGCAAGGCATTCATCATGGGCGTTGACGACACGGCGCTGCTCGGCGCGTCGCGTGCGATCCACGAGGCGGTGCAGCCCGAGAGTATGCTCGACCGCCCGACGATGGGCGTGAACGAGAGCGTCCCGCAGAAGACGAGCGATCTCAATGCCTGGGAGGCCGAGCAGAATCCGCTGTCCTACGGCGGCGGGCAGCTCTACGGCGCGACCGCCAACTGGGGCGTCGCCAACAAGATCTGGAACGCCGTGCAAGAGGGCGGCGGGTGGCTCGCGCAGGCGGCGGCGAGAACGCGCGGGGGAGCGTGGCTGGACGAGCTGGCGCCCGCGTGGCTCAAGGGCACGGGCGCCGTGGCGGGCGACGCGGTGATGGGCGGGGCCGCCGCCGTGGGCACGCAGGTTGGACAGGAATCTGTCGACGCCGCCGCGCGCGGCGAGCTGCCGGACCTGGCCGAGGCGAGCGAGCGCACACGGGACGTGGGGCTCGTCGGCGCGGGGCTGAGCACCCTGGGCAGCGGCGGCGCTCGGCTCGCCCACCACGGCGCCAATTCCATTCGGCGGTCGCCCCGCTTCACGGGCCCGCAGGGGCCAGGCGCCGTGGGCCGGACTGAGCCGAACGTCGAGTATCGCTTCGGTCGGGAGCCTCGCTTGAAGGGCGAGACGAAGGCGCTGGTGGACCGCGCGAACGCCGCCGGCGACCAGCCCGGAGACCTCATCGCCGAGGAGATCGCCCCGAAGATCCGGGACGCCGCCCAGGGCAACACCCGGGCCGCACGCGTGGAGAGCGACATCGAGCGGCGCGCGTACCAGGCGACGCCCGAGGGGAGCGCGGCGCAGCCGGCGAGCCACCTCGAGCGGATGAGCCTCGAGAAGCTGCGCGACCACCACCAGCCCCAGGCTGACGGCTCGCTGCGGCCGGTCGACAACAACTTCCGCGAAGCGCAGCAGGTCTTCAACCGGCACATCGACAGCGTCTCGCTCGAGCCGGTGCAGGGCGCGGTCGAGATCAGCGCCGCCGAGGCCGCGGCGTTCCTCGGCCCGCGCCAGCGCTACCAGCTCCTGAAGAAGGACATCGACGCCGCCGCGCCTCCCGCCGCCAGCACCGAGAAGCTCGACCGGGACGCCTACCTGAAGACGCTCAAAGACAGCCGGGCGCGAGCCGAGGCCGACGAGGAGATCGAGGCGAGCATCGAGGACATCGTCGGTGATCGGACGCCGTCGCCGGCCGCGCGGGAGCGCGCCGAGCAACAGGTGCTGCGCGAGCTGGTGGAAGAGAAGTCGTTCACCGAGATGCACGGAGAGCTCGGGGCGTACCTCAAGCAGCGGGGCAAAGACCGGGTGTACGTGAAGCCGGCCGCCTACGACGCCCGACGGACGGACACACTCGTCGCCGGCCTGAAGGATCCGGATCTCGTCGAGGCGGCGAAGTACGACCGGCAGCAGTTCCCCAAGGGCGGCGAGCGCGGCGGCTACGAGCTGATGCGCCGACGCCAGGACGAGCGGCTCGCTGAGGCCGAGAAGGTCGAGAAGAGCGTCGCCCCGGGCGGAGACGCCTTCCAACCGGTGGCGGGGCTCTACCAGCCGCGCCCCGGCGAGAAGCAGCTCGTCGACCGCGTCAAGGCACTCGCCGACCAGTCCGGCACCCGCGAGCAGCTCGACAAGATGCGGACGCTACAGGAGACGCTGGCGCTGAAAAACCGCGCAAGCTTCCGCGGCCCCCAGGGGCAGACCCGCTCTCCGTTCGCCCCGCAGAACCTGATGGACGCCGCCCAGCTGCGCGGCGCCTTCCCTGCGCTGAAGGCGCTGGAGGGCCCGCTCGGGCCGCTCGGGGGCGGCAACGCGGGGCGCGGGGCGCTGCTCGGCAACCCCGAGGACGCCGCCGCCCAGGCCGCCGGCGAGCAGAGCGCGCGCAGCCGCTACGGGGCGCTGCGTGACCAGCGCCTGCGGGCGATCGCCGCCGAGAAGGACGCCAAGGCGAAGGACGAAGAGCGACGGACAACCGAGAAGATCCAACGGAGACGCTAAGCCATGAACGGACAGACCATCATCACGTATGCCGGCGGCATCCCGACCGAAACGGGCACCGTCACCCTCTTCAACAGCGTCACGGCGTTCCCGCCGGGCGGCAGCTTTCACCTGCTCGGCCAGCAGTGGTTCCAGTTTTCCCTCCGCGTGGCGAGCGACGCTGGCACGGGCACGGGCACGGTGACGGGCAGCTACAGCCCCGACAAGGGCACGACCTGGTACCCGTTCTACACGAGCGCCACGGCCGACGCCGACGATGACGACGCCGCGGCAGCTGCCGACGTGCACAGTGACGAGGTCTACGTCGGCATGTACAAGGATATCCGCTTTCAGTACACGAACGCGGTCGCCGTCCCGACCATCTTCGATGTGGCGATGGCGCTCAACTACCACAAGGCGACGAGCAAGCACTCGTCTGCCGACGTGCTCGTGGACGACACGGTGGCGCCGGCTGCGGTGCTGGTGGATGACCCCGCGTGACCCTCTCTCTATCGGCACGGGCGGCGATGCTCGACGGCCTCGAGACCTTCATGGTGGTCGGCAGCGGCCAGGCGACGCTCACGCTCTACCAGACGAACACCGCGCTCGCCGTCTTCAACCTGGGCGCGTCGAGCACGGGCAC
>DASXWF010000533.1:0-8195 GCA_036503835.1 Polyangiaceae bacterium
GGCCCGGTGTGCTCAGCGTCTCGGCTCCGGGACGGAAGCGAACGGAGCCGCGCGTGTCGCTGAACACGGCCGTTCCGTCGTCCGCGACTCCGGGTCTGGTCGCGGGCGTGAGCACTCGATCCTCGAGCAGCTCCACCTGTCCGTCGAGCCAGCGGACCACTCGCCGAGGGGCGTCCAGGGCCGCCCCCTCGTCCGGCCCGAGTACGAAGTACGCCGCGCGCTCGTGCGGTGAGACGCCGAAGGTCAAGCCGAACGGCTCCGCCAGGTCGAGAGCTTCGCTCGGGTACTCGCCGATGCCCGTCGCCTCTCCGCTCCGAAGATCGACGAACACGAGCTCGGCCCTTCCACCCGAACCTTCGCGAAACGCGAACGCCCGCCGCTGGTCGCGAAACACGTACTGGCCGCGCAGGCCGGGGATGCTCACGATCGCGTCTCCGTCGTCGACGAGCAGCGCCACGCCGGAGTCGAGGCGGTTCGCGGCGTTCCGCCCGTCCGCCATGGCCACGAGCTCCCAGCGCTCAGCGAGTGGCGCACCGTCGCGCGTGGAGAGGAGCGGTCCCTCCGCAACGTGCTCGTCATTCAGGAGGAGTTGTGCCGTCGCGTATCCGTCGAGCGCGTTCGCGAGGATGTCCGGCTGGGGCACGGCGGGCAGCACGTGCTCGACGCGCCGCCGCGCGCGCAGATCGACCGCCGTCACGACGTGTTCCTCGAGCCAGAGCAGCACTCCGTCGTTCGTCCATTGCGGGACGCACGACGGCACGCTGCCCTCGAAGACCGGCGCTTGCTGCGGCGCCCGATCGGCGAAAACGCGCAGAGTGCGGGCGTCGCACACCCAGCTCTGCACTTCTCCGGCCAAGGTCGTGAAGAGTCCAAAGTCGAGATCGTCCGCGCCCATCGGCTGCGGCGCGAGCGGAGTATCGAAAATGCGACCGGTCAGGAGATCGAGACGGCGCACGACCTCGCGCGTGGGTCGGAAAACGACGCGCGTACCCTCGGGGCTGAACCGCGGCGTCCCGATGGACGTCGCCAGGACTTCATCGAGTCCGGGACCCCAGATCTCCACCGTGCGGGTCGTCAGCATCGTGAGGTGCCCGCACGCACCGAACACGGGGTAGCCCGCGTCCGGAGCCAGAACCTCGAGCTCGAACTCGGGCACTCCGAACTTCGCGCAGCGCTTGGCCGCGAGCGCAGCGCTATCGCGCGCGTCGGGATCGGGCGTGGGCTCCGGCTCCGCAGCTTGCTCCGGCGCCGGCGCCAGGTCGCGCTCCGAGCGCCCGCCGCAGCCGGCCAGCGCGAGCAGGAGCACCGTCCAGATCACCTTCGCGCCGTCCACCGGGCTTCATTCTACCCGACGGACGGCCGCCGACGAACCGTCGAGCGGCGCGCTACGCGGGCGGAGCCCAAAGACCGTCGATCGGCGCGACGTTCTGCTTGACGAAGTTGTCCTCGGCGAGCGGTGAGTCCGGATTCAGCGGGTCGTCGCTGTTCAGGTAAGCCTGCGCGATCGAGACCCAGAGGCTGTTGTGGCTGCGATTCTGCGAGAAGTTCTGGAACTGTCCGCCCTGCATGCCCAGCTCCTTGCCGCCGAAAATCAGCGCCGGGAGCGGCGAGCGGGTGTGCGAGGCCTCGGCGACCTCGGTCACGTGAGGGACGATCGTGTGATCGAGCAGGGATCCACCGTAGATGTCGGTCGCGCTCTTGAGCTCGGCGAGGAGCGCCGCCGTCTCCGTATTGTACCACTTGTTCGCGTTCACCATCGCGTCCCAGACGTAGGCGTTCGAGCTCGGGCGGCTGCCGTTGTAAAAGCTCGGATCCTGCACCTTGTGACTCAACGGATGGTGCATGTAGATGGTGTTCGGGCTGTTCGGGTCGAGACCCCTGAACGAGACGTGGTTCGTGCCGGGCGACCACTGGAAGGTCGCTACACGGATCAGATCGCACTGGAACGCCGCCTTGATGATGCCCCAGTGAGCCTTGCCGACGGCGCGGTGAATGTCGGAGTCGTCGGTGCTGGTCGTAGGATCGGTGTAGTCGCTCAGGCGATCGGCGGTCTTGCCGGTGAGGTCCGCGTCCGGCGCGACGGGCAGGGCGCACGAGTTCTCGCCCGGAGGATTGGCGATCTGCTCCGCGAGCTGCATCTCGATCTTGCGGATGGCCTCGGCGTGCGCGTCGATCTTGGTGCGCTCGCTCGCGGGGCAGAGCAGGCGCACCTCCGCGAGCTCGCTCATCGCGTAGTCGAGCACGCTCTTTCGAGCGCGCAGCGCGCGCAGCGCCGCCTCGTCCGTCATGCTGCCGCCGGGCACGAAGCCCTGGAAAATCGCGGTGTAAAGGGCGAGCGGGCTCAGCGTCGGATAGAGCGGCACGGCCTCGGTGATCATGGCGCCGGCCGTGGGGCGCTCGGCGACGATCGAGCGCGTCGTGTAGCCGTACGAGATGCAGCGCGTCGAGGTCTCGTACGAGTCGATGCGCGCGTCGCAGATGGCGTTCGCGTAGCCCTGGCCGGGGCGCACGAGCTCCGGAATGCGGCGCAGGAAGATTTGGTCCCAGGAGGGTCCGCCGGCGCAGGCGTCGTCCGCCTCGCCGCCGTTGCGGCGCGTGCCGGGGCAGTTCGCGCCCGTCGCCATCATGGGCGTGCCGGCTTCGTGACCGCCGCCGCTGCCGGCGCTGATGCCGCCGTGCGACAGGCCGTAGAGCACGACCATGTCCTCGCGCAGGCCCGCCGTTTCGAACGGCTCGAGGATCGGCGACGTGACATACGTGCTGCCCGAGCCCGTCGGCACCCATTGCGTGCGAATCGTGCCGACCGGCCAGTGCGTCATCAAGAAGCGCGGGGGCGAGACCGCGCCCGCGGCCATCGCCTCCAGGTTGTCGAGCATGATCTTGAGGCCGAAGGCGCCTCCGATGCCGGCGAGGAACGAGCGGCGTGCGAACCGGTAGGATCTCATGGTGCAGGGCTTTCCGGGAGCGGAGCGGTGCGCTCCGCGAGCGTGACCGAGGCGGCGATCTCGCGCATCAACGAGCTGAAGCTGCGGTCGCTCGCGTTGAAGCGTTCCACGACCGCCTTCACGGCGCAGCTCTCGAGCGGCGTGCCGCCCTGCGACGTGTCGGCCAGCGCGAACTCGATGAAGTTCTTGGCCATGCACGACTGCAGGGCGCCGCTCGCGAGGATCGCCTGCGCCATTTCGGGAGCGCTGCGCACTTCGACGCTGCCCGCGGCCTCGGGCAGGAGCGCGGTCGTCCAGGCGTCGTCGATGACGCGGCCCTCGAGGTCCATGGTGCGCGAGCGACCGATCGAATCGAAGCGCTCGAGGGCGAGACCGAAGCCGTCGAAGTTCGAGTGGCAGCCGTTGCAGAGCGGCGTGCGACCCCGGTAATCGGCCTGCTCTTTCTGGCTCAGGCTCGAGGTCGCCTCGATCGCGGCGGCGACGTCCTCGTTGTCCTCCGGAAACACCGGGTTGATCTGGCAGAGCATGGTGTGGTTGACGACGAGTCCGCGTCCGACGACGGAGGCGTTGTCGGGCCGCGATTTCGACATCAAGAACGCGGCCAGCGTCAGCAGGCCCGCGCGACCCGAGTCGAGCTCGACGGGCTCGAAGGTGTCGGTCGTACGGCCCGCCGCGTCGAGGCCGTAGAGCGGCGCGTTCAGCGAATTCACGTAGGCGGTGCGCGACGTGAGGAGCTGGTCGAGCGTGCCGTTCCAGAGCACCTGCTGCAGGAAGAGCTCCGACTCGTGATAGATGGAGCTGCGCGCGCCGTCGGTGAGGGTGAAGCCGGGGATGGTCGCGGCGTCGATGATGACGCCCGCCACGTTCGGCAAGGCGAAGTACGAGCTCATCGCCGCTTCGAAGTTCACGCGCGCCGCGGGGGCCGCCAGGAGGCGCGTCGCGTGACCGGCGATCTGCTCCGGCGTGGACAGCGCGTTCGCTTGCGCGGCGGCGAGCAGATCGGCGTCGGGCGGCGCGTCGGTGATGAAGAACGCGAGCTCGCTCGCGAGCTCGTATTGAGTGAGCGCGCCGCCGGCGTTCGCGTCGCTGCCGAACTCGGTGCGGTAGAGGAAGTGCGGCGATTCGAAGACGGCGTACACGCCGTACCGCACGGCGTCGGCCGTGCTGCCGCCGTCGGCGAGAACGCCGTCGAACACGGCGAGCAGGCGCGCCCGCTCGGGCTCGGCGAGCGGCCGGCGGAACGCTCGCTCCGCGAGGCCCCCCACGTAGTCCCGCCCGCACTCGGCGGTCGGCTCCGCGCCGCAGCCGGTCGCGGTCGCGACGTTTTCGAACACGCGCGTCGCGACACGCTGCGCGATGGTGTCGCCCGTCGACCACTGGGTGTCGGTGATGATGTTGCCTTCCGTACCGCTGCCGAGCGGCGGGAACGTGCGCCCGAGCGGGCTCGGGATGTCGACCGTCTCCGTCGCCGCTTCCGCGGTGGCGGCGTCGAAGAGGCTCGTGATCGCGTTGGCGATCTGGTTGAAGCTCAGGCGGATGATGCGCTTCGGCACCGCGACGGCGCCGTCGCAGGAAATGGGTGTCGTTCCGCCCGCGCCGGCCGTGCTCGACGCGCCGCCCGAGCCGGCCTGGGGGGCCGACCCGCCCGAACCCATGCTCTGCGTGCCGCCCGCGGACGTCCCGGACGTGCCCGTCCCCGACGAGCCGCCGGCGCCGGGTGTGTTCCCGCTGCCGGAGCCTGCTCCGCCGTTCGAAGGCGCGCCCACCTCACCGCTGCAGCCGGCAAGCGCAAAGGAGCCGAGCGCGGCGAGTACCCGACAGGCATACGGAAATTCACGAAGGCTCACGGTGCGTCCTCGAATGAACACCTGATGAGACACGCGAGCGCGCTGAAATCGGTCACAAAAGGGAACGCCCGCTGCGACGCCGGGCAGTTCCACGGGTGACGAAATTTCCACTGACTACGGCGTGCTCACGCGCGCGCTTTTCGGGCTTCGAGCGCGTAGACCAGGAACGTGCGGCTGGCGCCGTTCTGCCAGAGCCAGGCTTCGATGCCGGGTAGAAGCTCGAGCTCGCGGGCGGGGCCCGGGCTTTCGCGGACGATCTCGCGGATCATTCGCGGATCGGCGACGCGAATCACGCGGCCTCCGGCGACGAGACGCTCGACGAGCTCGGGCAGCTCGGCGTCGCCGGCTCCTTCGATCTCCGGGGCAAGGTCGTTCGCGCTGAGGTCGGTGACGAAGACCGCGCGCCCGCCCGCCCTGGCGAGGCGGGACAATACGGCCAGGTGCGTGGACGAAACCGTGTAGCGCGCGGCTTCGAACAGCGGGTGCCGATCGCCGAGCACCGTCAGCAGGCCGAGCTGCAGCTGCGTGAGCAGGCAAGCCGAGACCACGACGTCGAAGGGGCCGGCGAGCTTCGCGAGCAGCCTGGCCGACGTTTCTTCGGCGTGGCCGGCGAGCTCGGCCGGAGTCACTTGCAGCGCCGCCCAGCGCTCGGCGCGATCGAGCGTTCCGGAAACGTCGATCGGCGCGTGGCGAACCAGGCGCTCGCGCGTCGCCGAGCTCTCGCGGGCGTGCGCGCGCTCGACCGCCTCGGGATCGATGTCGACGAGATGAATCGCTCGGTAGCGCGCGGCGAGCACTTCGAGGTCGAGATCATTCGCGTTGCCGGCACCGAGCACGCACAACGTGAGCTCGGAGCCGAGCGGCACGTCGCGCGTCAAGATCTGCGTGAGGCGCCTGCGGTGCCCCGCGAACCAGGCGCGCTCGCTGCTGCTGCTCAGGTTCGCCGCCAGCTGCTCGGCGAGTACCGTTCGGACCTTGGTCATGCGTCGCCGGGAGGCGACGAGATTGCCGCCCGGCAGCGCCAGCTTAGCTCAACGCTCCCAGCAGCTACGCCGCACGTAGCGCCGGAGCGTAGAAGCCGTCTGGGTCGCGTAGTACTTCCGCGCGGCGGCCTCCGAGGCGTCACCGGGATGCTCGAGACAGTCCGCGATGATCTCGTAGCCTTCGTGGAGCGCGTGAGGATCCTCCGGAAACTCCGCCCGATACGTCGCGAGCAAGCGGCGCACGCCCGCCCCGTCGCGGACGTCGAGCGCGCCGTTCAGCGCGCCCAGCAGCCGATTTTCCCGAAAAATACGCGCGTGCGCCGGCGTGATCGGATGCGGGTGCACGGGACCGTCCGGCGTGCTCGGGTCGTGCGGCGCGATGGGCACGCGGTCGGCGGCGACGAGCAGCGGCCGGGCGGGTTTCGGATCGGCGGGCTCGACGACCACCTCGGCGGGGCGGGGCGTCGCGCTCTGCGCGTCCGGCGCCCGCCGTTCACGCAGCAGCTCGATCAGGAGCCCGATTCCGATCACGGCGAGCACCGGCACGAAAAGCCAGAGCCAGGCGCGCGCGCGACCCTTCGGAACATCCGGCGGCGTCATGGTCACGGCTTGGTGAAGGTCCAGGCCACCGTCTGCTCGGAGTTTTTCCAGGCGGGCGCCGAACAGTACTGCCTCACCACGTCAGGCGGGCAAACGCCGGTGCGCAGCCGCACCAGGTCCATGTCGGCGTTGTCGTAAGCACGCGCGACGACCGTGTGCGTTCCCGCACCGAGCACGGAAGTGTCGAAGCTCGTGCCGCCGTTCTCCGTCACGACCCCGTCGACGGTCCAATCCACGTTGATCACCGCGGGATCCACCACGTAGACGGAGAGCGTCGCCGGATCTTCCACCGCGGCCGGCGCCTCCGAAGTTCCCGCCGGCGGCTCGGTGGAGTCGATCGGGCGAACCGCGCGCCAGATCGTGAAAATGATCTGCTCGCGCGAAACCGAGTTGAAGCTCGTGTTCACGTTCTCGGTGAACAGGCTGTTCATCATCGAATTCGCAGAGGGCCGGTACTGCCCGGAATCGGTGTAGCGACTGCCGATGAACGTGCTTTGAATCCCGGTGGCACCGCGATCGGGGACGCTCATCCCCTTCTGCTCGCTGCCGATCCAGAGGTCCCACTTCCCGCCGGTGGTCAGCGGATTCCCCGTCGAATTCACCTCTTCGTATTCCTCCCCGATGCTGCCGGTGCCCTCCGTGTCGTCGCCGCACCTCGTCCCCGTGTTGGAGCCGCAGTATTCGTCGGCGAGCTGGTGAAAGCCGTGGCCGCCTTCGTGCAGGGCGGCGCCCGGCGCTTCGTCGTTGGCGCCGGACCACAGCATCAACGCCGATCCCGTATTTTCCCAGAGATCCTGGTTCAAGACGACCGCCTTCCAGTCGACCTCGATCTCCTCCGGCAGCTGCTCCCGGAGGTACGCGTCCACCTTCTGCCCGTTCACGCGCGCGAGGCGATCACCGCCGTTGCCGCCGTCGAAGGCCGTGGGGCCGTTGCCGATGCCGTCATTCTGGCTGACGGCCTTCATGACGCAGATGTTCACGAAGTTTCTGTATCGGAGGTACGGCTGGCCGCTCTCCGTCTCGAACCGCCGCCTGAGCGCGGTGTTGACGTGCTCGACGAGCGTCGTGTTCACCGTCTCCGCCGTGTAACCGTCACCGAGGATCACGTAGTTGACGCGATTCGACGGCGGGCCGTGATCTTCGACCGCCCACCCCTCCGCACCGCAGTCGAGCGGCGGGAACATCGGCCCACCCCCCGAGCCGCCTGCGAAGCCGCCTCCGACTCCAGCGGCGTTCCCGGTCCCCGAGCTGCCCGAAGCGCCGGTACCCGCGCTGCCGCCCGCCGCAGCGCCCGAGCTGCCGGCGTTCGCGGCTCCGCTCGATGCACCGCCGCTGTTGTCCGAGCCCGCAACCTGTCCCGAACCACCGACTCCCGCGCCCGAGCTCGAGCTACCACCAGCACCGGAGGTCGGCGCCCCTCCGCCTCCACCAGCGCCCTTCCCGGCGCTTCCACCGGCCGTGCTCGACGTTCCGCCGCTCGATTTTCCTCCGCTGGGCGCGCTGCCGCCGGTCCCTCCATTCTCGGCGGCGTCGTCCGATGCCGCTTCGGCACCACAACCTGCAAGCCACGGCACCGCCAACAAGCAGGCACACGTGACGAACCTCGACCGCAACGTCGTCTGTCGATGCGCGGCGCCTACGGAGCTCGACCGGGACACTCTCGGAAAGTCGCGCTGTCACCTGGAGGCAGGTCAGCTTTCCGCCGCGAGAACGCGCGGGAATATTCTAACCGTACGGTAGACGTGACGGGTTCTGACGGCGCGGCGGTACAATTCGAGAAGTCGATGATGCTGTCCCGTTTCCTGATCGGTCTCGCAAGC
>DASXWF010000534.1:0-1976 GCA_036503835.1 Polyangiaceae bacterium
TCGAACGATCTCGCCCTGGCACGCGCGAGCGAGGCCGTCGCGCTCGCCGGCGAAGCGCGCGCAACCCTGGGTCTCGAACGCGAGAAGGCCCGCCTGCTCCTCGAGCATGCCGAGCGCAAGCTGGTGCTAGCGCGGCGGCTCCTGGCGATCGCCGAGGACGCGCTCCGTCAGGCCGACGACCGCGCAAAGCTCGGAGACGGAGAGCTCGAGCCGCTTCGCGACGCACAACTCCAGCGCGAGAGCGCGGAGTTCGAGCTCCTCGCCGTCCGAGTGGAGCGACTCCGAGCGCTTCTCGTGCTGCGCTCGAGCTCTGCCGGCGTGGCCGTCCCCGCTCGGCGTCCGCGCTGACCGACTGTCTGATTCCGGACGAATGCCCCGGACGCGGCCATTCCGCCGCCCCTGGAACCGCAGATTTTCGCGAGAATCGGCCCTCGAGGAGCACGCGCCGCGTGGCATGCGGAATGCTGGAGACAGGAGTCATGGACATCAAGGTGTTCGCTCCCGAAGAGCTGCCCGTCGCGCTCGGCGCCGTACGCGCCATCGACCCGTACCCCACGCTCGATCAGGATCGCTTCCTGCGCGCGATCGCGCGCCTGCACGGCGCGGCGATCGATCCGCAGACGCTGCCCGTTCCCACACCGGATGCAACGGCGCGGGCGATCCGCGATCCGCGCGCACGCCAACGCATCTTGGAGCTGGCGGTCGTCATGGCCCTCATCGACGGGCAGGTGTTTCCGGTACCCACCGCCAACGTCTCGGTCCTGGCTCGCGCGCTCGACGTGGGCGAGCGCGAAACGCGCGTCCTGCGCGAGCTCGCGGCGCGCCATCATCTGATGACGCGGATCGATTTCACGAGACGCATCGGGGGGCGACTCACCGGCGAAGCCTGGCGCGAAGAGCGCTGGAACGGCGTGCGCAAGATGTTCGCGCCCGTCTTCAACGTCGGCGAAGATCGCGAGACCGCCGCGCGCTACCAGGCTCTCGCTCGACTTCCCGCGAACAGCTTCGGCTTCGCGCTCTGGGAGTACTACCGCTCGAACGATTTCGCCTTCCCGGGAGAAACCGGAGGCATCCCGGAGCGCGGTGTGTTCCACGATCTCGGCCACATCCTCTCGGGCTACGGCACCGATCCCGAGGGCGAGATCCAACAGGCGGCGTTCCAGGCGGGGTTCGTGCGAAACGACGGGTTCCTGTCCCTGTATTTCGGAATCGTTCAGTTTCATCTCGGCGTTCGGCTGGCACCCCTCTCGAAGGCCGAGACCGGGTTTCTCGACATCGACAAGATCACGGCCGCGCTGGCGCGCGGCGCGGCTTGCCGCGTCGATCTCAGCGATCGCTGGGACTTCTGGCCGCTCCTGCCAAAGCCACTCGCGCGCGTGCGCGAAGAGCTCGGCGTGCCACCCGCCGAGCCACCGCATTCACGACCGCACCTCGCCGCGTGATCCAGGGCGTGGCGGAATGCCTCGCTCGCGAGAAATCGAAGGGTCGATTCCCGTCACGCCAACGCCGGCTTGCCCGAGCAGAAAGACCAGAGTAACCCGGACGGGTTGCACAAACCTCCGCCCCTGACCGACGACTCGACGCCCGCGTTGCGGCTCGCAGCGCTCGGCCTCGCGGCCCTGGTGGCGCTGTGCGCCATGGCAGCGTACTCGTACGGCACGTCGCTGCGCTGGGTCGAGCACACGGTCGACGTGCGCACGGAAATCGACGAGTGGGTCGTCGCCATGATCGAAGCGCAATCGCGCGCCCGAGGCTACGCGCTCTCCGGCGATCCGGCGTACCTCGAGCTCTTTGCCGCTTCCTCGAAGCGCGGGCAAGAGAACCTCGCGCGCCTCCGCCGGCTGGTCGCGGACAGTGATTCACAGCGCCGGAGCCTGGACGAGGCCGCGCGCGACGCCGAAAAAGCGCAGGCTGCCTCGCGGGAGCTCATCGAGTTGAAGGCGAGCGGCCGAGCCGGCGAGGCCGCTCTGCATGCC
>DASXWF010000535.1:0-5536 GCA_036503835.1 Polyangiaceae bacterium
CCACGGCGAGGTGCCGCCGCTCCCGATGGAAAAACGGCGCTTCGCCGCGGCCATGGTGCTCGTGACGCGCCAGCCCGCGACGCAGCCGTACCTCGATCAGGTGGCGGATTGGGGGGCCATCTTCGCGGGCGAGCTCACGTCGACGAACCCCGAGTGGACCTCGTTCTCGACGACCACGGGCGGGCGGGCGAGCATCACGTACAAGGTCGGCACGCGACGCGAGCTCGGACCGGGCGAGGTCCTCGACTTCAGCGGGCCCTATTACAAGATGTGCGATCCCACGACGCAGAACTGCGGCGCCGGTCTCGCCTGCTACGGCGCCGGCGACCTCTATTGCGCCGTTCCCGGGAGCGCCGAGCGTGACGCTCCCTGCGAGGACGACTCCGATTGCAAGGCGGGGCTCTTGTGTTCGTACTCGATCACGGGTGAATTCCTGTGCGCGCCCTACTGCGACATGGACGACCCCGCGGCGGCGAACGCCTGCGAAACGCTGTGCCCCAACGGCGTCAGTCCCATCCTCGACCCGGAGACGCTCGAGGAGGTCGCCGCCTTTTGCTTCGGGGGCGCCGGCGGGGTCTGTGACCCGCTCGCGCAGGATTGTCCCGAAGGCCAGGCCTGTGGGGGACTGGATGTCACTGCGTGCGAGCCGGAGGGTACGACCCAGGCCGGCGCAGTCTGCTCGAACATCAACGGCAGTTGCGAGGCCGGCGCCACCTGCGTGGGCATCGAAGGTGAGGCGGACCTGTATTGCCAGCCGTACTGCGATTCGGCGCCGGACGCCCCGGCGGACATCGCGTGCACGACGTTGTGTCCCGCCGGAGCCTGGGAGTTCGAGGGCTACTCGCTCTGCATCCCGGACTGACGCGCGCGCGCGCTTCGCGCGTCGTGGCTCAACGCGCCGCGCACAGCGCGAGGATCTCGGCGGCCATTCCGTCCCAGGTGCGCGCGCGGATCCGTTCCGACAGGCGGCGCACCGGATCGGCGAGGAGCGCGCTCCGGCTCCGCCATTCGTCGAGCTTCTGCGCGAGCTCGTCCACGCTGTCCGCGTCCTCGACCAGCAGGGCGTGGAGATCCTCGGGGTAGAGCTCGGCGACGCCCGCCGCCCGCGAGACCAGCGCCGGAATGCCGCGGGCGAGCGCTTCCGCGACGCCGAGCCCGAACGCTTCGTAGCGGGTCGGCGCGACCAGCGCGTCGCACGCGGCGAGAACGTGCGGAACGTCCTTGCGGAAGCCCAAGAACCGAACGCGCTCGGAGAGGCCGCGCCGGCGCGCCTGCTCGCGCCAGCCCTCGAGCTCCGGACCCGTGCCGACGACGACCAGATCCGCGTCCCACGAGGAGCGCGCGCCGAGCCTTTGCCAGGCGCCGAACACCGTATCGAAGCCTTTTCGGCGATCGCCGAGCGCCCCGACGAACGCCACCGCCGGCCGCTCGCCGAGCCCGAGCGAGCGGCGTGCATCGGCGCGCTCCGTCTCGGAGATCGGCCCGAAGCGCTCCGGATCGATGCCGTAGTAAACGGTGCGGACGCGTTCGGGCTCGACGCCGAGCTCGAGCAGCGCTGCGCGCGTGGCGTCCGAGTTCGCGATCACGAACGAGGCGCGCGCGAGCGCCGAGCGCTCCCTCCGGCGAGCCCGGCGCGTGAAGGCCCAGTGCTTCAGCGAGCGCAGGCGCGGCTCGAGCGGCTCGCCGTAGACGGCGTGGACGTAGTGCACCCAGTTGACGGCGGGGGCGAGGCAGTTGCCGCCGTTGACGACGCCGAGCGCGCCCATGCCTGCGCGCTCGTGGATGGCGCGGCGACCCTGGCGATCGAGCAGCGGCTCGCCCACGGCGTGCAACCCGCCGGGCCGCCGCACCCGGCGCCAGCGCACGCCGGGCCGCTCCGCGAGCTCGGGGCTGACGCGGTGCGAAACGAGCTCCACGCCGATGCCCTGCCGGGCCGCGTAGTCGGCGAGCGCGTAGTTGGCGCGATCCATCCCGCCCGTGAGCACGAAGTCTCCGGACACCATCGTGAGTCGCTCGATCTTCTGGGGCATCGCTCGTGCCGCTCGTTTCAGGCCGTGAGCCGGTGCTCGCGCGCGTACGCTTCGAGCACGACCAGCGCGAGCACGGCCAGCGGGCTCACGCGCGCGTCACCCGCGGCAAAGCTCGACCAGACCCTGCGCACCGCCGCGGCGTCGACGCCGAGCCCGCCCCAACTTCCCTCGAAGAGGCCGCTCCGCGCTCGCTCGGCGAGCGGGCCCTCGAGCCAGGCGCTCCACGGGAAGGTGAAGCCGCGCTTCTTTTCGCGCCAGCAGTGGGCCGGGAGGCGCGGGCCCGCCGCGTCGACCAGGAGCGGCTTCGGGCGCGGATCGGGCAGACGCCAGCGACCTTGCGCGCGCGCCGCTTCCGCGACGGCGTCGTGCTCGAGCAGCGGGACGCGCAATTCGAGACCGTGCGCCATGCTGAACACGTCCGCGTCGCGCAGCAGCATGTGCCGCATGTAGCTCGAGTACTCGAGCTCCGCGATGCGATCGGGCAGGGTGTGCGCGTCGAGCGCGTCTTCGAGCCTTGCGAGCGCCACCGTGGCGATCCCCGAGTAGGGATCGCACCCGTCCGGAAGGACCTGCAGCGCGCGCCGTTCCGCCGGAGAAAAGAGCTCGCGCCTGAGGTAGTAGGCCTGGATCGCGGCGGCGGGGCGCGCGAGCGCTTCGGACGCCTTGAACAGCGCCCGGCTCTTGCCGCGCAGCGCCGGCAAGCGCGCGGCGCGGCGGAGCGCGGCGCGCAACAAGGCCCCGCGGCGCGTGGTCGGAGCTCCGCCGAGGCGCGCCAGCCTGAGCCCCCGCGGCACGTCGAGGAAGCTCCGGTATCCCCCGAACAGCTCGTCGCCGCCGAGTCCGCTCAGCGCGACGGTCAGACCGGCCTGGCGCGCGGCGCGCGAAACGTAGAACGTATTGAACCCGTCGACCGTCGGCTGATCGGCCGCCCCGAGCACCTGATCGAAGCTCGCGAGCACGTCCCGGCCGCCGAGCTCCACGCGCTCGTGGCGCGTTCCGAGCGCGCGCGCCGTGAGCTCCGCGCCGGCCGTCTCGTCGAGCTCGGCCACGTCGAAGCCGATGGCGATGGTGCGGAGGGGCTGGTTGGACACCTCGCTGGCCAGCGTGGCGATCGCGGAGGAGTCGATCCCCGCGGAAAGAAACAGACCCACCGGTACGTCGGCGATCAGCTGCTTCTTGAGCGAGCGGCGCAACGCCAGGCCGAGCTCGGCCACGACCTCGCTGCGAAACCGTGCGGGTCCCGGACCGCCCTCCGCTCCCGTTCCGAACGAGACCGACCAGTAGCGCCGCCGCTCGCGGAGCTTGCCGGCGAAATCGAACGACCACGACTCGCCGGGCGGAACGAGCTCGACGCCTTCGACCAGGCTCGCCTCGCTCATCACGGCTCCTTGCGCGAAGAAACTCTCGAGCGCGGGCCGGTGCAGCCGGCGCGGCAAGAGCTCGGGCCCCGCGGCGAGCAACGCGCGCACCTCGCTCGCGAAGAGCAGCCCGCCGCTCGCGGGCCGAGCCACGTAGAGCGGCTTGATCCCCACGCGATCCCGGCACAGCCACGCCTGCCCCGCCTCCACGTCGAGCAGGCAGAAGGCGAACATGCCTTCGAAGCGCTCCACCGCACGGGTGCCCCAGGCGCGGTACCCGTTCAGGATCACCTCCGTGTCGGAGCGCGTGCGGCAGGGCCAGCCGGCCTCCGCCAGGTCGGCGTGAAGCTCGCCGAAGTTGTAAATTTCTCCGTTGAACGTGACCAGGTTCGGCGCGCGCCCGGCCGGCGGGTGATCGCGCATCGGCTGATGCCCCGCGCTCGACAGCTCCACGATCGAAAGGCGCGTGTGCACGAGCAGCGCAGGGTGCGAACCCGCGCGCTCGACGATCTCGAGGCCGCGGTCGTCCGGCCCGCGGTGGCGCAGCGCCGCCTGCATACGCTCCGCGGCCGGGCGCGCGAGCGCAAGGTCGATGCCCAGAAGCCCGGCGATCCCGCACATCGCGCGTCAGCCTCGCTCCCGCTCGAACGCCTGGCGATGGGCGTTCACGATGATCTCGGCGTGGGCGCGCCACGAATACTTCGCCGCGCGTGCCAGGCGCGCGGGGCGGTTGAGCTTCGGATCCTCGGCCATCAGCGACGAAAGGCGAGCTTGCCACGCCTCGAGCACGCCGGTAGGGCAGTAGCTCACGGCGTCCCCGCCCACCTGCCGGAACACGGGGATGTCGCTCGCGAGCACCGGAGCGCCGCAGGCGAGCGCCTCCACGACCGGCAGCCCGAAGCCCTCGGCCAGGCTCGGCATCAGCACCGCTCTTGCGTTGCGGTAGAGCGGCGCGAGCTCACGCTGCGTGCGGCGCGGCAAGCGCCGGAGCTTTTCGCGAATCCCGAGCTCGTCCACCAGGCGCTCGAGCGCGGGACTCCACTCGCCGCCCGCCTGCCAGAACTCGAGGTCGGGCCGGACGCGCGCGGCCGCGCCGAAGACGCGCACGAGAAACTCCGGGTTTTTTCGCGGAATCAGGCTGCCGACGTGCAGAAGGTAGGGCGGGCCGCGGCGGAGCGCCTCGTCCTCCGGCGTGGGCTCCGGTTGGAACTCGCTGGCCACGCCGTAGGGCGCGTGCACGAGCCGATCGGCGGGCACGAGGTGATGCTCGAGGATTTCGGCGCGCACGAGCTCGGTCGAGTGAAACACGAGCCCGGCGCGGCGGATGCCCGCGAGCAGCACGCGGGCGATCGCCTTCTGCCAGCGGGCCGCGCGCTCGTCGAACAGCGGGCGGAACGCGTCGATGTCGTGGCAGAACACGCCCGTGCGCGCGCTCGCCAGGACCAGCGCGAGGTGCGCGTAGCTGTGATCCGCGAGGTGATAGCGATCGAAGCGGCCGCGCTCGCGCAGCATGCGCAGGGAATACTCGAGGTAGCGGCCCGAGAAGCGATCGGCGTTGTGCCAGAAAGCACTCGGGGAGCTGGCGCGCGCTGCGCGCCGGAACGGTGCCAGCATCGGCGGGCGTATCTGCGTCGCGGTGACGCCCGGCAGCTGCGCCACCTGGCGCACGAGCTCGTCCGCCAAGAGGTCCATGCTCGGCCAGTTCTCTTCCAAGAAGTCGCTGACGATCGCGAGTCTCATGCGGTCCCGTTCAAGAGCTCTCGATACGCCGCGAGCAGCTCGACGCCGACGCGTGCCCGGTCGAAACGCTCGAGCGCGTCCGCACGCGCGCCCTCGCCGAGTCGCGCGCGCAGCCCTGCGTTGGTCACGAGCTCGAGCAGGACGCGCGAAAGGTCGTCGACGCTGCCCGGCTCGTAGCCCAGACCCGAGCGCCCTTCGTCGAAGACTTCCGCTGCGCCCCCGGCACGAGCGACCGCGACGGCGCGTCCCGTCGCCATGGCCTCGACGATGGTGCGCCCGAATGGTTCGGGGCGCGTGCTCGCGTGCACGACCACGTCCAGACCGCGATACACGCCCGCCACCTCGTGCTGAAAGGGAACGAGCCCGACCTCGTTCTCGAGTCCGCGCGCGGCGATCATGCGCTCCAGG
>DASXWF010000536.1:0-8122 GCA_036503835.1 Polyangiaceae bacterium
AGGCGGAGGCGGCGGGCAGGGCGGAAGCTCCGGAAAAGCGGACGGCGGCACCGCGGGCAGCTCGGGCGGCAAGGCCGGCGCGAGCGGCTCGGGCGGAGCGCAGGCGGGCACGGCCGGCTCGGCGGGGGACGCCGGCAGCTCGGGAGCGGGGGGTGCTGGCGAGGCAGGCGAAGCCGGCTCGGCCGGTCAGTCCGCGGGCGAGGGCGGCGCGGGAGGCGGGGGCGGCGAAGCGGGCACCGGCGGGAGCAGCCGTGAGTGCACCGAGGTCACCCTCGCGTACGCGGACAGCAGCCTCGACGACAGCGATCCGACCTTCCTGACCGCGCTCTACCGCTACACGCCGAGCGGCGCCGGCACGCCGCCGGACTTCGTCAGCTTCGAGTTTTACCACGGCGACGGCGTCAACGGCGCCGCGGTGGGAACGTTCACGCTCGGTGAGGGACCCGATTCGAACTACTCGACGTGCTCTCGCTGCGTGCGCAGCTACAGCGACGCCCTCGGCACGCCCGAGTTCTTCGCCTCGACGGGCTCGATGGTCATCGACTCCGCCTCGCTGCAGATGGACGGCTACGTCAACCTTTCGATCAGCGACCTGACGCTGATCGAGGTCACGGTCGAGCGCGACAACGGCACGTTCGTGTCGACGCCCGTCGAGGGCGGCGCCTGCCTGCACGTGACCTACGCGGACATCATCGCGCGCACGGCCTGGACCTGCGAGCAGGACGATTACGGCGACGGTTACTGCGACTGCGGCTGCGGCATCACGGACGTCGACTGCGCGAGCGTCATCACCAGCAACGCTTGCCAGTATTGCCCCGAGGGCAGCTGCGCCGACTCGAACCTGTGCGTCGGGCTGAACATTTTGGACAACTCGAACTGCAACGACGACGCCATCGCGTGGCACAGCCCGTTCTGCAGCCCCGCCTGGTACCTCGACGGCTCCTGCGACTGCGGCTGCGGAGCGGCCGATCCCGACTGCACGGACGCGACCTCCGCCGCCTGCGAGTGGTGCTGGTGCGTCGACGCCGATGACGGCACCTGCACCGCGACCAACAACGTGAACACGATGGACAACGCTCAGTGCGTCACGCCCTGAGGCCGCCTTTTTCGGTGCTGGAGTCTGGAGCCGACAGTCGGGCTTGAACCGACGACCTGTGCTTTACGAAAGCACTGCTCTACCGCTGAGCTATGTCGGCGAACGAACTGGTCTCCGGGGTGGCCGGGCACCGGGTTCTAGCCGGATCGGCGGGCGCGTCAAGGGCAAGCAGGATCGCCACGGGTGCGTGGCGTCGCTCGGGCGGCCGGGCGTTCGTGCTCAACGTTTGCCGGCGTTCGTGGTAGTTGCGCCACGCGGTGGCTACTCGAATTTCGGGCTTTCAGTTCGCGGCGGTTTCGGCTGGCATCAGAAAGGACGGGCGCATCGACGTCGCGCTGGCGGCGGCCGAGCGTCCGGTCGTTGCTGCCGGGCTCGTGACGCGAAATCTGGTGAAGGCGGCGCCGATCCTCGTCGCTTCGGAGCGGCTGGCGGCAGGTCTCGCGCGCGGGGTGCTCGTGAACAGCGGCTGCGCCAATGCCTGCACCGGTGAGCCCGGCCTCGCTGCCGCGCGGCGTGCGACCGAGGCGGTCGCCCAGGCGCTCGGCGCGCGGGCCGCGGAGCTCGTGCCCGCTTCTACCGGTGTGATCGGCGCGCTGCTCCCCGCCGAGCGCATCGCGGCCAAGGCCGAGGCGCTCGTGGCCGCGCTCTCGCCCGACGGCGCGGACGATTTCGCGCGCGCGATCTGCACGACCGACCGCTGGCCGAAGATCGCCGAGGCGAGCATCGAGACGGCGCGCGGCCGCGCCTCGCTGCTCGGCATCGCCAAGGGCGCCGGGATGATCCACCCGGATCTCGGCCCGCCCCAGGCGACCATGCTCGCGTTCCTGTTCACCGACGCGGTCGTGGAGCGGGCCGAGCTCGAGCGAGCGCTCGGCAGCGCCGCGGACGTGAGCTTCAACGCGTGCAGCGTCGACGGCGACACCAGCACCAACGACATGGTGCTCGCGCTCGCGTCCGGAGCCTCGGGCGCCAGCGTCACGGCCGCCGAGCTCCAGCCGGCGCTCACCAGCGTCTGCACCACGCTCGCGCGGTCGATGGCGCGCGACGGTGAAGGCGCCGAGCACGTCATCGACATCGCCGTGAGCGGTCTCGCGACCGACGCGGAGGCCCGGCGCGTCGCTCACACGGTCGCGACGTCCTTGCTCGTCAAGACGGCGCTGTTCGGTCGAGACGCGAACTGGGGCCGGCTGTTCGCTGCCGCCGGGCGCTCCGGCGTCGCGTTCAATCCCGCCGTCGCGTCGGTGGCGATCGCCGGCGTCGAGGTCGTGCGCGGCGGGGTCGCCGTCGGGAGCTCCGCCGAAGAAGAGGCGCAGCGCCGCATGGCCGCGGAGGCGTTCACCGTCGAGCTCCGCCTGGGCGCGGGCCCCGGACGTTTCACTTACGTGACGAGCGACCTCGGCCACGGGTACATCGACGTGAACGCCGGTTACCGATCGTGAGAGCGGGCCTCGCTTGCAGTCTGGCGATACTCGGAGTGCTGAGCGTCTCCGGCTGCGGGCCCTCCCGAGGCACGATCGGCGCCGTGCTGGTGCAGGGGGCGGATCAGCGACTGTATGTTCGCGAAGTTCCCGGGGATCTGGCCGCGGCGCAGGCCGGCATCCGGGTCGGCGATGAGATCCTGCTCATCGACGGTGCCGACGCGCGGGCCCTCGGAGCGCGCGGCGTTCACGAGGCCCTCTCCGGCAACGTGGGTGAACCAGTCAAACTAACCCTCGTCCGCGACGGCCAGATCGTCCGCGTCACCCTCAAACGGAGTCCCGCCCGGAAGCACAAGCTCACCCCGTCCTAGTACCGCAACCCGGAACTGCGTTCCGGGTTTGTCCGCTTCGCGGTCACCTCGGCTGCGCCGAGGGCGGTCCTCTCTGTTGTGCGGGGGCGCCGCAGCGCCCCCCTCGGCTGCGCCGAGCCTCCCCCCTCGGCCGCTTCGCGGCCGGCTAGTACAACGGCCAGACGCTTTCCTCCGTAATCAGGAATGCACAGGTGGGCCGTTGTACTAGTGCTCTGCAAAAGGCTCGGAAACCGGGCTCCGCGGGCGAGAAATCGTGCTAAAACTTTGCCCCCGACTTTTTGAGTCGACTTCCACGCCGAAAGAACCGAAACGCCAATGAGCTATCTCTTCACATCCGAGTCCGTCACCGAGGGTCATCCGGACAAGATTTGCGACGCCGTCTCCGATGCCGTGCTCGACGCCGCGCTCGCGGGCGATCCCAAGAGCCGCGTCGCTTGCGAGACGCTCTGCAAGACGGGCTTCGTCGTCATCGCGGGAGAGATCACGACCAAGTCGAGCATCGACTTCGGCAAGCTCGCGCGGCAGGTCATCAAGGACATCGGCTACACCGATTCCTCGATGGGTTTCGACTACGAGACCTGCGGCGTGCTCACGGCGATCGAGCCGCAGTCGGCGGACATCTCGCAGGGCGTGACCGAGGGCGAGGGCCTGTTCAAGGAGCAGGGCGCCGGTGATCAGGGGCTCATGTTCGGCTACGCCTGCGACGAGACGCCCGAGCTCATGCCCGCGCCGATCATGTTCGCGCACGCGCTGAGCCGCACGCTCGCCGGCGTGCGCAAGGCCGGCAAGGTGAACTTCCTGCGCCCCGACGGTAAATCGCAGGTGACGCTCGAGTACGACGACGATCACCGTCCGAAGCGCATCGAGACCGTGGTCGTCTCGACCCAGCATTCGCCGGACGTGAAGCACAAGCAGCTCAAAGAAGCGGTGATGGAGCTCGTCGTCAAGAAGTCGCTCCCGAAAAACCTGCTCGATTCCAAGACGAAGTACTGGATCAACCCCACGGGACGCTTCGTCATCGGCGGGCCGTTCGGCGACGCCGGCCTTACCGGCCGCAAGATCATCGTCGATAGCTACGGCGGCATGGGCCGGCACGGCGGCGGCGCCTTCAGCGGCAAGGATCCGTCGAAGGTCGATCGCTCGGCCTGCTACTACGCGCGCTTCGTCGCGAAGAACATCGTGGCCGCCGGGCTCGCCCGCCGCTGCGAGGTGCAGGTCGCGTACGCGATCGGCGTCGCCAAGCCGATGGGCGTCTACGTGCACACCTTCGGCACGGGCAAGGTTCCGGACGAGAAGCTCGCCGACTACGTGACCGAGCATTTCGACATGCGCCCGCGCGCGCTGATCGAGGAGCTCGATCTGCTCCGCCCGATCTACCGTCCGACGGCCGCCTACGGTCACTTCGGCCGCAGCGAGTTCAGCTGGGAAGGCACGAGCCGCGCCGCGCAGCTCGCCGAAGACCTGCTCGGCGTGAAGATCAAGGTGTCGAAGGCCAACGGCGAGAAGTCGAACGGCGCGAAGGCCAACGGCGCCAAGGCCAACGGCGCCAAGACCAAGGCGAACGGCGTCCCCGCCCGCAAGTCGAAGACCCCGACCGCGCGCGCCTGAGCCGCAGTCAGCCAGCAACCATCGCCCCGCGCCGGTCCGGCGTGGGGCGATTGGCTTTTCAGCTCTTCACGCGGTTGCGGCCGGTGCCCTTGGCCTCGTAAAGCTTCGCGTCGGCCCGCTCGTAGAGGGCTTCGTCCGTTTCCTTGGCGCCCTTGTCGTGCTGAGCGACGCCGACGCTGATCGTCACGGTCAGGCGCTTGCCCTCGAAACTGAAGCGGTGCTCCTCGGTCGCCTTGCGCACCTTTTCGGCGAGGGCGAGCATGGTCGCCTTGTCGGCGCCTTCCCAGAAGACCGCGAACTCTTCGCCGCCCACCCGGCCGAAGACCACGTCCGGTTTCATGGTCTCGCGCGCGACCGAGCAGAGCTCGCAGAGCACGCCGTCGCCCACGACGTGACCGTAGGTGTCGTTGATCTTCTTGAAGTGGTCGATGTCGAACACCATCAAGGAGAGCGGCAGCGAGCTGCCCGTGGCGGTGCGCAGGTTCTCCCCGAACTGACGCTTGTTGAGCACGCCGGTGAGCGCGTCGAAGCGCATCAGGCGCTGGAACTCCTCGTGGTACGTCGCCTCGATGTTTCCGCCGGCGATGTACTTCAAGAGCACCTTGCCGATCTGCACGCGATCGCCGTCGCGCAGCTCGTGCGCCTGAACGCGCGATCCGTTCACGAACGTTCCGTTCGTCGAACCGAGGTCCACGATCTTGTGCGACGAGCTCGTCCACTCGACGCGGGCATGCCGCCGGCTCACCGAGTCCGAGTCGATGAGGAGCCCGCCGCGCGCGCCGCGCCCGATGTCGACCGGCGCTTCCGCGAGCAGCACGCGGCTTCCCAGGCAGGGCTCCGAGAGCACGATCAGCAGCGCCTGCTGGCGCTTCGCCAGCTCGACGATGTCCTTCATGTCGCGCGAGACGGTGACCTCCAGCGTCGACTCGAAGTCGTCGGGAATCGTCGGCACGTTCGGCCGGGTCGGTCCGGAGCCCATGTTCGATTCGATGCTGGTCGCGGCGGGCGGTTTCAGAGCGGTGGCCCTCGAAATCCAAAAATGATCAGGCGTCCTAGCCCCTTACGAGATCCGACCCTGGTTGGCTGTAGTTGTTATTTTGTTGCCACAAAAGCCGCGTGGTCGCGAGGCCAAACACGACCCCGAACGCTCGAACGGCAAGAGAAGGTGCGACAGGCTCCTACACCAGGGCACCACTTTTGCGATGTAGCTGTTGCCGAGGCGACTCTGCGTGGCTTCGCCGTAGCTGGGGGCAGGTCAGATATCGTAGTAGAGAAAAAACTCGTACGGCGTCGGGCGGAGGCGCATGGCCTGGACCTCCTGTTCCCGCTTGTAGTCGAGCCACATTTCGATGAGGTCGCGCGTGAAGACGTCGCCCTTCAGCAGAAATTCGTGGTCGTGCTCGAGCGCGTCGAGCGACTGATCGAGCGAGGCCGGCATGCGCGGCACGTCCTTCAGCTCCTCCGGTGACAGGGAGTAGATGTCCTTGTCGAGCGGATCCCCGGGATCGAGCTTCTGCTGAACCCCGTCGAGACCGGCCATCATCATGGCGGCGAAGGCGAGGTAGGGGTTGCAGCTCGGGTCCGGGAAGCGGAGCTCGAGGCGGCGCGCCTTGGGCGAAGGCGAGTAGGTCGAGATGCGGATCGCGGCGGAGCGGTTGCGGCTCGAGTAGGCGAGGTTCACGGGCGCCTCGTAGCCGGGCACCAGGCGCCGGTAGCTGTTGGTCGTGGGATTCGAGATCGCGGCGATGGCGTGGGCGTGCTTCAGGATGCCGCCGATGTAGTGGAGCGCCATGTCGGAGAGGCCCGCGTAGCCGTCACCGGCGAAGAGCGGCTTGCCGTCTTTCCAGAGCGACTGGTGACAGTGCATGCCGTTGCCGTTGTCGCCGTACATGGGCTTCGGCATGAAGGTCGCGGTCTTGCCGTTGCGGAAGGCGACGTTCTTCACGATGTGTTTGAACCACATCAGCTTGTCGGCCATCGTCACCAGGCTGTCGAAGCGCATGTCGATCTCGCCCTGGCCGGCGGTGGCGACTTCGTGGTGGCTCACCTCGACCTCGATGCCCACGCGCTGCATCTCGAGGCAGATCTCGGTGCGCAGGTCCATCTGCGTGTCCTGCGGCTGCACCGGGAAGTAGCCTTCCTTGTGACGGATCTTGTGGGCCAGGTTCGGGCCCTCGGCGCGGCCGGTGTTCCAGGCCGCTTCGTTCGAGTCGATCGAGTAGAAGGCCTCGTTCGAGCCCGCCGCGAAGCGCACGTCGTCGAAGATGAAGAACTCCGCTTCGGGGCCGAAATACACGGTGTCGGCGAGCCCGGTCGACTTCAGATAGGCCTCGGCTTTTTGGGCGATGTAGCGCGGGTCGCGCGTGTAGCGCTGGTGCGTGATCGTGTCCTGGATCGTGCAGATGAGCGAGAGCGTCGGGTGCTTGGTGAACGGATCCATCACCGCCGTGGACGGATCCGGCATCAGGAGCATGTCGCTCTGATTGATGGGCTGGAAGCCGCGAATCGACGAGCCGTCGAAGCCGAAGCCCTCCTCGAAGGCTTCCGGCACCAGGCGATGGGACGGCACCGACGTGTGCTGCCACTTGCCCACGAGGTCGATGAACTTCAAATCGACCATGACGGCGCCGTTCGACTTGCCCAACTCGATTGCTTTCTTGGCGTCCATGCGCTTGCTTCCTCCTCGACGTTCCAGAAGGTTCGATCGCGATCCCCGGGACCACGTCGGGCTAGTACTACTGCCGCAAACGCTGGAACTCGAGCGTATTTGCGTCGCGCACGCTCGCGCCGCCCCTCACCTCGCTGGCCCGCTTCGTGCCGCGCGGGCGCCCCACGCGCGGCACCGACCCCGCTTGCTCAGATCGCTTCTTCGGCGCGCTCGCCCGTGCGGATGCGCACCGCTTCGTCGACGGGAGACACGAAGATCTTGCCGTCGCGGATGCGGCCGGTCTTGGCGCTCTTTTCGATCGCGTCGATGACTTGGTGCACCATCTGGTCCGGGACGACAATCTCGAGCTTCACCTTCGGCACGAAGTCGACGACGTAGGCGGAACCCCGATAGACCTCTTTCTTGCCGCCGGTCCGACCGAAGCCCTTCACTTCGGTCACCGTCATCCCCTGAATGCCGACCTCGGACAGGGCCTCCTTGACCTCGTCCAGCTTGAACGGCTTGATGATCGCCTCGACTTTCTTCATGACGGTCTCCGGATTTTGGATGCCGCGGTCGAGCCCATGGCTCCCGCGCTAAGCTCTCGGTTGCTCTTGAGAGAGTGCTTGCACCTAGCGGGCTGCTTGTTTCTGGAGTGTTTCTCGTAGAAGTCTCGCGGGTAGGTTGTCCACCGCCTCGATATCGCTGTGTTTTTTCCGCGGGGTCTGCTGGTTTCGCCTTCCTGGGCTGACTTTTCTTCCAAGCGTTACAAAACAGCATCGCACCGGCAGTTTCAGGCCGACAGCCCGCTCCTCCGCAGCCCCAATTTCGGCTCCGGCCGCGCTCGTCCCGGGCGTTGCCGCTGGGGCGGGGTTATCCAGAGCGTTTCCACAGGCCTTTGGTCCGGTTTTTCTCGAGCGCGAGAGTAGTGAGTCGGCCAGGTGGCCGACATTCCAGGTCGGTTATGTTACGTGTCTCGAAG
>DASXWF010000537.1:0-3661 GCA_036503835.1 Polyangiaceae bacterium
TTCTGCCGTTCCTCGGCCATCCGCACGATCAGGCTCGCCGCCCAGACCAGCCGCGGCATCAGGATCTCGACGGAGAGCTGAGTGTCGGGCTCACGCGTGCGATCGCGCTCGGCGATGGCGGCCTCGATGGCGTTGAGCGCCGCGCCGTAGCGCTGCCGGCGCTCCGGGTCGCTCGCGATGTAGGCGCGCAGGTCGCGCTCGCCCTGGCGCTTGCGCTCGAGCAGCTGGCCGCGCTCGATGCCTTCGAGCTCGCCCTTGTGCTTGGTGAGAAAGTTGTTGAAGCGGCGCACCCAGCCGACGCCCTTGATCTTCGCGTCCGGATCGGACGCGGTCACGGCCTCGATCGCGGCGAGGTACTGCTCGAACATCGCGAGCCGGCGCGGGTAGAGCCAGCTCACCGTGTTTTCGAGCTCCTTGGCGACGGTGAGCATCGACGTGCGTCCGGGGTAGCCGGCGACGATCGCGAGGTCGCCTTCGCCGAGCGGCCGCGTCGCGAGCTCGAGGTGATGCGCAGGGCGGTACGGAACGTTGTCGGCGCGGTGGTCGGAGGCTTTGCCGTCGGGGGCGACGTAGGCGCGAAAGAGCGTGAAATCGCCGGTGTGGCGCGGCCAGCGCCAGTTGTCGACCTCGCCGCCGTAGTTGCCGATGCCGGAGGGCGGCGCGTACACGAGCCGCACGTCGCGGAGCTCGAGCCGGTCCACGAGGTAGTAGCGCAGGCCGCCGTAGAAGCTCTTGAGGTCGCAGCGCGTACCAGGTCGGTCCTTTTCGCAGGCGGCGACCGCCTCCTTCTCGAACTTCTCGAGCGCTCGCTCGCGCGCGAGGTCGTCCGCGACCGGGGCGAGCGCCGCGCGTACCGCGTCGGAGACGTCGCGCAGCGCTCGCGTCACGTAGATGCGAGCCGTCGGTCCGGCGAAGCGCTCGTCCTTCTGGGACTTCGCGAGGAAGCCGTCCTTGAGCAGGTTGGCCTGCGGCGTGGAGTTGTGCTGAAGGGCGGCGATCGAGCAGTGGTGGTTGGTCGCGACCAAGCCGCCTGCGGAGATGAACGAGGCCGAACAGCCGCCGAAATTCACGATCGCCGAGAGCACGTCCGAGAGCGGATCGGACAGCTGGGCGGGGTCGATCTTCAGTCCGAGCTGCTGCAGCGCCTCGCGCTGCGTGCCCACCTGCTCGGGCATGTACAGGCCGCCTTCGTTCTGGAAGCCGAGCGCGGCGGGCGCGAGCGGACCCGCCTTGGCCGGCTGATCCTCGGGCGGCAACGTGACGGGCGGACCGTAGGGAATCTCGGGAGGGGCGGCGGCGCAGGAGAGCGCCAGGACGGCGAGCGCGACGGCGGTGGGACGACGCATGCCCACGGCGATAACGCGCGGTGGAGGCGTCGTAAAGGTTTGTCGGGGAGTGCTGCGGGCACTGGCACGTGCACGTGCACGTGCACGGAGGCTAGTCGCAGGGTCTCAGGATGGTGATCGACCAGGGTGCGGGATTATTGCATCGGCTCGTGCAGAAGAGCGCGACGAGCCAGGTGCCCTGGTCGTCGATGCCGGGGAACGCCGTCCCGCTCTCGTCCACGAAGGTGCCGAGATCGATGCTCGTGCCCTTCTCGACCTTGCTCTCCCACCAGCCGTCGGCAAGCTCGCGGAGGTCGAGAAAGTCGGCCTCGAGCTCGGCCAGGTCGGAGGTCGCGAAGTGCGCGACGGCGGCCCGCGTGATCTGTGACGGCAGGTACTCGTTGCCGAGCGAGGTCGTCTTCATCTGGCTCCAGTCGACGCTGATCGCGGGGGTCCCGACCGGCACGCGCAGCGCTCGCGCGCCGCCGAGCCGGGCTTCGAATTCGAGCTCGGTCGAGTCGTCGGTGAAGGTGAGCGCGGTGTGGTCGGATGCGGGATCCAGAGTAAAAAGCTGCAGCATGCGCGCGTTCCGGCCGATCACGGTGCCGCTGCTCGCCATGGCGAGGAAGGTGTAGCTGTCTTGCGGGTACTGGTATCCCTCCGCCTGCGTGTCGAAATAAGCCCAGAGCTCCTCTTCCGGAATCGGGTTGCCCTGCAGGTTGAAGCTCAAGAGGTTTGCCGAGGTGGACGTGCCGTCGGGGTAGGCGGTGATGGCGCCGATGTTGAAGCCGAGCGGCAGGTCGTCCGCCTCGAGCCGGCTCCTGAGCTCCTCGGGCGTGAGGCGCCAGAGCGAGAGCAGGATCAAGTCGATGTCGGCCGCCGCGTCGAGCGGCTTGCCGTAAAAGTCCCGGGTGAGCGCGCTCCAGTCGAAGACGAGATCGGTGTCGTCCTTGAGTGTCGTCTGAGCGACCTCGAGCGAGCTCGGCAAGGTGTAGTTCGTGTCGTCGGTGATCGTGAAGCGTCCGTCGAGCGCGTCGCAGGTGGCGCCGCCGCCGGCCGCCCCGCCGGGCGGGGAATTGTCTTCGACGCTGCAAGCGAGGGCCGCGAGGGTGAGGCAGAGCGGGAAGGCACGCGGAGAGAGGGGCGTGTTTCGGCGGAGGATCATGGCGGAGACGGGCAAGAGGGTGGGGGTCATTCGGCGTCGAAGGGCGGCGGGGGGCCGTACAGAGTCTTTCTGTGCTCGGAGTAGCCGAGCGAGGCCGACGTGGTGATCTCGCGCAGCAGCGTTCCACTCGCCGAGACTTCGTGGATGACGCCCGAGGTCGAGTACGTGACGTAGAGGTTCCCGTTCGCGAGCTCCTTCACGTCACCGAACGCGCCCGAGCTCTTGCCGCTGCTGTAGTCGAGCGTCGGGGTCGCGGTGCTCGCCGCCATGTCGAACTGAAAGCCGAGGATGCTCGAGCCGCCGTTCGAGCCGTTGTTGTTGAAGATGAAGACGCGATCCGCGAGCACGTGGTGGCCGTGCTGAAAGTCCCAGTCCATGTTCGAGTAGCTCGTGATCGGCCCGCCGAACACCGTCATGAGCTCTCCCGCCGGGTAGCTGATGAGCCCCACGGTGCTCGTGTGTCGCATCGAGAACGAGATCGCGTCGAGCTCCGGCACGTAGTTGATCTGGTTCGTGTGCGAGCCCTGAGAATCCTCGATTTGCTCGGAGAAATCCTCGAGCTGGTCGTAGATGTCGGTCACGACTCGCGTCGCGGGGTTCATCGAGCGGATGATGTCGGGCCCCTCCTTGCCGTCGGTGTAGCCGCCGCCGTTCTGCTGCTCCCAGTAGAGCAGGTCGCCGTTCGGCAGGAACGCGAAGTCGTGATTGCGGGCTTGGATCATGATGTCCTCCGTCTCGAGGCCGTCCATCGAGATGCGCATCACGTAGCCGTTGGAGTCCGCGTTGTTGAAGTTCCCGGCCCACATCGATTTTCCGTCGACCGACATGCGCGCGCGCGAGCAGCCCGCGACGGACGTGTCGGTGAGCTCGTACGCCCACACCTGATCGCCGTCCTTGTCGAAGACGAAGGCGTAGCTGTCGTCGGGACCGCCGCCGCCTCCGGGGAAGCCGCCCGTGGCAAGCCCCGTGCACTGCACCGTGAACCCGCCGCCCTCCCAGAGCCCGGCGGCGTTGCTGTCGTTCACCTCGAGCGTCGGGAGCCCGTTCGGCAAGAACCCCGTCATCAGGGGTAGGACCTCGCTCGTGTACGTGGACGCGCCGTTCTTCGCCGTGATCCGCGCGTAGTACTGCGTCGAAGGCTTCATGCCGAGCAGCAACGTCCGGTACTCGG
>DASXWF010000538.1:0-3915 GCA_036503835.1 Polyangiaceae bacterium
AAGACCCTAGCGCCCGAGCGCGTCGCCCTTTCGCGCGCGGCCGGAGACTTTCGCCTCGGGCGGGCTGCGCTCGGCCTCACCAACCTGACGTTGCAGGAGGTGGGTGTGGAGGCAAGCCTGGCCGAGAACCTGCGCGCTCGCGAGGTGAGGCTGGCGCTCCGGCGCTTGCTGCGCGGGCGAGGACTCGACATGGCGGCAGGTGAGGAGATGCGCGGCGTCAACCGGCGGCGTGCGCACGCGGGCCTCGCGGACCTGGCGGCGCACGTCCTCGCGAAGCGGGCGCTTCCTGCCGCGACCCTCCCCGAGCTCGAGTTTCACGCCGCCGAAGCACACCGGGACTACGCCATCATGCGGCGGCTCGCGCTACCCCGGCACCTGCTCGCACGGCTCGTCGAGCTCGCCGTGGTGCTCGATCGGGCGGCGCTCCTCGAGGAACGCGGACTGGAGGTCCGCGTCGTGCAGTTGTTCGAGCGCAGCGTCACGCCACGGAACACGCTGATCCTGGCCGAGCGATCGCACACCCGAGCCCGGAGCACGGGAGCGCTCGGGGTCGGGGCCTCGCGGTAGCGCTCGAATCCACGGACTCTCGAGTCCTCCGCTCGCGATCGGCAGCGCTCCCGTGGCAAGCTGTCGTACATGCGGAGCCTGTGGAGCGCAGTCATCGGCGCGCTTCTGTGTTCGATGTGCGCGCGCGTGGGCCACGCGAACGACGCCGCGTTTCGTGGAGCGCCGGCGGATCTGTTTCCGCAGACTCAGGCGAGCGAGCAGATGGAGTCCGAGGACATCTTGCTGGTCGCGACTCGAGCGGAGTGGCAAGTGACCGCGAAGTACGTGTTCAAGACTTCCTCGAAAACGCAGGTACCGCTGCAGATCGGGTTTCCGGAGCTCAGGTGTTGGTCGGGGCAGGACGAGCCGTGTCGCAACACGGGCACCTTTCATGATTTGAAGACGCTCGTGGACGGCAAGCCCGTCGAGCTCGAACAGGGCAAGCTCTCGGAGCGCGCGGAGTGGTCCAGTTATCTCGGAACGATCTGGCTCTTCGACGTCGTGTTTCCGCCCGAAGGGCGGGTCACCATCGAGCACCGCTACCGCGTCGAAACCGGGGAGGAGTCGATGGGCGATCGGTTCACCGAGTACGTGATTCGTACGGGAGCGCTCTGGGGCGGGCCGATCGGGCAGGCCCGCTTCACGGTTCGTTTTCCGGCGTACGCTTTCGAGGTGGAAGCGCGGGCACCCGGGTTCGAGGTGACGCGTCCGCGCATCGTGGACGGGCCGGCCCCGTACGTCGAGCTGGTGGCGCAGGCGAGCGCGCTCCGCCCGAGCCGCGATCTCCGTTTCGCGTTCAACGCTCGCGCGGATCGCGCCGGCGAGGCGGAGGGCCTGCCTCAGTTCGAGCAGGTGCGGCAGGACGCCGGCGTGGAGGCCGTTCGCGAGCGCTTGAATCTCCTGTATGCGGCGAAGGGGTTTCCCTTCCGCTCGCAGGAGCTGCGCGCGAGGTTCTACTCGGACGAGGTCGGGTTCGCCCCGATGCAGGGCCAGGACGGCCGCTGGAAGCGAAAGTTGCGCGCCTTCTCGGCGTTCACGCGCGACTGGTTCCTGCGCGAAGATCGCGAGGAGTTGAAGTGGCTCGAGCAACGCCGAGACGAGCTGAAGCTCGCGTTCGACGGCCCGAGCGAGGCCGGCTCCGCTGCGGCGATTCTGCCCGCATCCGCGAGTCCGCCCGAGCCGACCGCAGGCACCGTGCCCGAGCCGCCGCGTTCCGCGCCGGTGTCCGCCACGACGCCGGCGAACTCACCCGAGGCGGCGCCGCCCGACGGCAAAGGCCAGTCGGGGCCACGGTCGCGCGGGGCCTGTGGCTGCGAGCTCCCGGGAGGCGCGCGTCCGAGCTCCGTGCCTGCCTGCTGGCTCGTCTTGGCCGCCGGCTCGGCCGTCGTTCGCCGTCGACGGCGCGTGTCGTACTGCGGGCGGCGAATGCCACGCGTTCGCGCGCGATTTCAGCTTTCGTAGACGTCGCGAATCGACGCGTCCTTCTCGAACTGTGCCTTCGCGTACGGGCAGGTCGCCCGCACGCGGGTGCCGGTCGAGCGAGCCCACGCGACGGCCGTATCGAGCAAACGGCGCGCGATGCCCTGGCCGCGCAGGGATTCGTCGACCTCGGTGTGAACGATCACCACGAGGTGCTCGCCGAGGCGCCGGTACGCCTGCTCGGCGCTGCGACGACCGTCGTTCTCGATGAAGAAAGCGCCGCGCCCGCCGGCTTCCTCGTGACGGATCTCGTGGTCGGCCATGCGGCGAGCCTGCTTCCGACGCGGAGCGCCGTAAAGCCCTGCTTCAACGCGCGACTTGGAAAGACCACGGACATCGCGTCGCGATGGAAGTGGCCAAGCGTAGGGTGCTCTTACCGGCAGCGGTTCTCAAAAATGTCCGCCTAGCGACGGACGCGCTCGAGTTACGCGCGCCGCTGCCGGCAGCGTTGACAAGGGTCGGAGCCCGGATCACGCTTGGCTTCAGGAGTGGTGATCAAATGGTGAGAATGGATCCTTGTATTCGGAAGCCGAAGCGACAATTGGTGGGTGCGACGGCGGCTGCATTGACGCTGGCGTTCGCCGTCATCGCACCGGGATGCGGCACTGATTCGAATGACGCGGACACCGCTGGAAAAAGCGGCGCGGGCTCGAGCGGCGCGGGGAGAGGCGGAAGCAGCGGTCAGGGTGCGCGCGGGGGGAGTGGCGGGAAGAGCGGCTCCGGTGGTTCGAGTGGCACCTCGACCGGTGGCTCGAGCGCTCACGGCGGTCGCGACGTGGCAGGCGCCGCGGGACGCGAGGACGAACCAAGGGCGGGGCAAGCGGGCGAGGGCGGAAGGGACGTGGGTTCTTCCGGCGGAGTGAGCGGGCAATCGGGCGGTGGAGCGGGGGGTCAATCCGGCGGTGGAGCGGCTGGTTTCGGGTGCGAGCACCATGGCGGCTCGGAGTATGAATGCGTCCTGCGAGTCGAAGACTTTTGCACGTTCAAGGAAGCCTTCGCTTGTCCCATGAGCTTGGAGGATGTTCGTCACCCGAAAGCGATCTGCTCGCCGAAGCTCGTCGAGTCTAGCTACCAGGAGTGCGAAGACGGGCTGGTCGGCTTCTACTGGAGGGTGGATCAGCCGTACGGAGCCGACGTGCACAGGCTTCAGTTCGACGCGAACACGAGCAAGCTCGTGTATGGCTATCACGTCCTGTACGACAGCGAAGGCCAGTCACTCGACCGCTCCGTGTCACGCGCGGGGTCACCGCGAAGCGGAACGGACTGCCGCTCATGCCGGATCTGCTCGCCCGACGAAGTCGGCAACGGCGGTGCCGGCGGCGTGCCGAACCTCGGCCCCGGCGAGGACTGCGTCTTCGACGAGAACGGCCGAATCGGGCTGCCGCCCATCGAGGGCTGAAATCAGCCCCGCGCCGCCCTCGCCCACCCGGGCACGGCACCCACGATCTCTTCCAGGCTCCGGCCCGTCCTCTGGGCGCGCCGGAGCTGGTGGGTGCGCCAGAGCGTGTAGACGACCGGGAGCACCTCGAGCGTCAAGAACGCGCTCGTCACGAGTCCGCCGAGCATCGGCGCGGCGATGCGCCGCAGGATCTCGCTGCCCATCCCGTCGGTCCAGAGGAGCGGCAAGAGTCCTGCGACCATCGTCGCGATGGTCATGATTTTCGGGCGAAGCCTGCGCACCGTGCCTTCGGCGTGCGCTTCGACGATGTCCTCGCGACTGCGAATCTTTCCCTCGCGCACGCGCCGGTGAAACGCCTCGTCGATGTACACGACCATCACGACCCCGGTCTGCATCGCGAGACCGACCGTCGAAAGCAGCCCGACCCACACCGGCGCCGAGAGCGGATAACCGAGCCAGTGGAGCGTCCAGAAGCTGCCGACCAGAGCGAA
>DASXWF010000539.1:0-3720 GCA_036503835.1 Polyangiaceae bacterium
GTACTTCGCGTCCCCCCCGCGGGGGCCGCCATTTCCAACGCCAGGATGGTTACTTCCTCGCGCCGATCGCGCCGATCGCGCCGATCGCGCCGATCGCGCCGCGCGAGCCTCGCTCAGCGTGGCACGTCGACGCGCGTGCAGCCGAACGTTACGTCGACCTTCGACATTGCGTCGGCCTTCACGGCGTCGCACAGCGTTCCGCAGAACACGACTTCCCTCGGTGAGACGGGATCGTCGAAGCGCCACGCCGATGCTGCCGTGCAGCTCTGGTCGTACGGGATCGGCATGTCGTTGTAGGAAACGTTGGTCTTCGTGACGTCGATGATGTCCGCGGAATTCGGCGGAGGCGGGATCTCGAAGTTGCAGTCGACCGGGATCTGCGCGCTGATCTGGCCGAGGACTTCGGTCAAACCGGCGGCGAGGTCGGTGCGCTCCGTCATGTCGAAGTGACAGTACGTGGGCCCGGTGTCGGAGCAGCCGGCGGGGCCGGTGCCGCCCGCGCGAGCCATCGCCGAGAGCCCCTCGCGAGCGCCTTCGCTGCCCGGAGTGCCGACCACGAAGGTCTTGATCCCGTTCGCCGTGAGGGCGTTGCCCGCCTCTACGGCGAGCGGGGCCGTGTCGACGCCGTTCGGGTACTCGGTGGTGGGCTGGCCGGGTCCGATGCAGCCGAGCGCGTAGGTGGGCACGCCGTCCGTGATCAGCACGACGTACTTGGCACCTTCGAAGGTGCTTGCTTGTACCTGGGCGAGCGAGAAGACGTAGGCGTCGTGCGTCGGCGTGGAGCCGTCGGCCTCGGCGGCGTCGACGGCAGTCGTCAGCAAGCCACGCTGCGCGTCGTCGAGCGCTGCGATCGGAACCGCGACGCGTTCGGCGAAGCACGGCATCAGATTCTCCGGCGGCATTCCGATGGTCACTTCCGGATAGAACGTGAGGCCGATTCCCAAGCCGTTCGGCAGGTCACCGAACGACATGTTCAGCGCCTGCTGGGTTTGAACCATCTTGGAGGCGCCGCCCCCTGGACCCATCCCGCCGCCGGGAGGCGATGCCATCGAAAGGCTCGTATCGACCAGCAACATCACGACCGCAGATTGGCCCTTCATGCCCGTGGCGCTCTGCCCCGTGCACGCGCCGCCGGAACCGCTGGCGCTGGATCCCGTTCCGGCGCTGCCACCGGTCACGGTAATCGTCCCACCAGAGCCAATCCCTTTGCCCCCGCCTGTCCCTGGGCTCGCTCCCCCGGAGCCCGCCGCGGTGTTCCCCGCTACCCCGATGCTGCCCTTGCCCGCGCCGGGGCCGGGTCCGTCGAGGCCGGAGTCGGTGCCGGTGTCCCCTCCACAATGGACGCTACCGATGGCGACCAACGTCGCGAGGGTTGTTCCAGCTTTACGCATGCTCGAAACCTCCAGGGCCCAGCGGCGAAGCCAGGTCCTTGAATGTACGTTACTTCCAGGCATTCAGCACTTTCCGCCGCAAGGAATGAAATATTGTCTTTCGGCTGTAACCCGATTGGGTAAGAGTCAGACGGCGTCGCTTTCTCAGTGGGCTTACCAGAAGGTTTTGGCTCGCGATGTGGATGACAGCTTGGCCGCACGGCCGATCGACTAGAGAATAGTCACCCGCACGCGACGACAGCAGGCGAAACGACGGGTCATGCGCCTCGGGATCGACTTCGGAACGACACGCACGGTGGTGGCAAGCTCCGTGGACGGGCGATACCCGATCGCGGTCTTCGAAACAGCCCGAGGATTTTCCGAGTTCGTGCCGGGTCTCGCGGTGCGCGGCAGCGAGGCACTCTCGCTCGGCTGGGAAGCGCTCGGCGAGCTCGGACCGAAGAGCCTCGCCGTCGTGCGTTCGATCAAGCGCGAGGCCGGCTCGCGCATGCCGGACGATCGACTCTCCGATCTCGGCATCGACGCGAGCGCGCTCGACCTCACCACCGACTACCTGCGCTTTCTGCGCCGCATGTTGCTCGAGCGCTCGAACCTCGAGATCGATCCCGCCGAACCGCTCGAAGCCATGGTCGCCGTCCCCGCGAACGCGGGCACGAGCCAGCGCTACCTCACCGTGGAGGCCTTCAGCCGCGCGGGCTTTCGCGTGCTCGGCCTGATCAACGAGCCGACCGCCGCGGCCATCGAATACGCCCACAACAATCTCGCCTCGCTCGGCAAGCGCAGCCCGAAACGCTACGTCGTCGTCTACGATCTCGGCGGAGGAACGTTCGACACCTCGGCCGTGTCGTTGATCGACAAGCGCTTCGAGCTCATCGCGAGCGAGGGCATCGGACGGCTCGGCGGCGAGGACTTCGACGAGGTGATTCTGGAGCTCGCGCTCGCGCGCGCCGGCATCGAGCGCGCGAGTCTGGGGCGCCTCGTCAGCGCCAGGCTGCTCGAGGTGTGCCGCGAAGCGAAGGAGGCGCTGTCGCCTTCGAGCCGGCGGCTGCTGGTCGATCTCGGGAGCACGCTGCCGGGAGTGGAAGCGGTGTCCCTCGACGTGGCCGAGGTGAACGAGGCCTGTCAGCCGCTCGTGAGGCCGACGCTCGCGCTGCTCGAGCGGGTGCTGGAACGGGTGCGCGAGCACGGCATCGATCCCGACAACGCCCGCGAGCTCGGCGGCGTGTACCTCGTCGGGGGCGCGACGGAATTTCCGCTCGTCGGCAAGATGTTGCGCGAGGTGTACAAGCGCAAGGTGTTGATCGCGCCGCAACCGTACGCCTCCACGGCGGTCGGGCTCGCGATCGCGGCCGATCCCGAGGCGCGCATTTTCGTGCGCGAGGCCGTCACGCGTCATTTCGGTGTGTGGCGCGAGGGCGAGGCCGGGCGCAACAAGGTCTTCGATCCCATCATCCACAAGGGAGCCCTGCCCGAGAACGGCGGCTTCAGCATCGAGCGGCGCTACTGGCCGGTGCACGCGGTCGGGCACCTGCGCTTTCTCGAATGCAGCGAGCTCGATCCGCACGGCCAGCCGCGCGGAGACATGACGCCGTGGGGCGACATCCTGTTTCCGTACGACCCGAGCCTCGCCGAGCAGCGCGATCTGTCGGCGGTCCCGAACGATCAGCGGATCCTGGGCGCGCCGCCGGAAATCGTGGAGCGCTACGGGTACGGGCGCGACGGCAGCATTTCGATTTCGATCGAGAACGCGACGCGCGGCTACTCGCGGCGCTTCGTGCTCGGGCAGAGCGGCTCCGTTTCCGCGGCGTAGGCGCGCATGCCCGAGAGCGAACAGCACGCGCGGCCTCCGGACGGCCCGTTCGAAACGTTCCACCCGAGCGGCGAAGTGGCGACGCGCGGTCGCTATGCCGGAGGCCTCTACGACGGCACGATCTCGAAGTTCGTCTCGAGCGCTCCCGGCAGCGAACCGCTCCGCAGCTGCTGCGTACCGCCCGGCGCGAGCGAGCTTCGCACCGAGTACGGCGCGGGGAATCTGCTCAGCGAAACGTTTTACGATCGCGCCGGGCGCCCGCTCTGCGCGGACGGTACGCCGTGGCCCGAGCGTCCGCCGGGTGTGCCGGAGCACGCCGGCTTCGACGAAGCGTCGAAGCGCTACTGCGAGCGCGAGGGCCCGCTCTTCAAGCCTTCCCGGGTTCGCTTTTACGACGGCGACGGGCGGCCGGCGGAGGAGTTCGAGTTCGCGAACGGACGCCCCGCGCTACGACGCGGCTTCGGTAGCGCGGGGCAGATCGTCGAAGAGTGGGGGCTGGCCGGCGGAAAGCCGCACGGC
>DASXWF010000540.1:0-8698 GCA_036503835.1 Polyangiaceae bacterium
CGGCATGGCGCCGGCGGGGATGTGGATGTGGATGTCGCTCTTTTCCAGGAAGTCCTTGGGAATCCCGTACTTTTCCGCCGTGGTGCGGACGTAGCTGAGCGCCGCGTGCGCGCTCTCCTTCATGACGTCGCCGAGCTGGCCGGTGAGCTGCATCTTGCCCGTGCCGAACATGCGCGTGACCTCGATGAAGAGGATTTCTCCGCCCACCGCCGTCCAGGCGAGGCCCGTCGCGACGCCCGTCTCCTCCGTGCGCTCGGCGACCTCGCTCGTGTACTTGATGGGCCCGAGGAAGCCGTGCAGATCCCCCTCGCTCTTGATGACGCGCGGATTGGTGTCGCCTTCGGCGACCTTCACCGCGACGCCGCGGATCACGCTCGCGATCGCGCGCTCCAGCGAGCGTACGCCGGCTTCACGCGTGTAGTGCTCGATGAGCTCCTCCACCGCCTCATCGGTGATGGTGAGCTGCTCGGGCTTGAGCCCGTGCTCCTCGAGCTGCTTCGGGATCAGGTGCTGGCGCGCGATGGCGAGCTTTTCGCGCCGCGTGTAGCCCGGGATTTCCAGGATCTCCATGCGGTCGCGGAGCGGCGGAGGGATGGGATCGGCGACGTTCGCCGTGGCCACGAACATCACGTTCGAGAGATCGTACGGGATCTCCAGGTAGTGGTCCGCGAACGAGTTGTTCTGCTCGGGGTCGAGCACCTCGAGCAGCGCGGCGCTCGGGTCGCCGCGGAAGTCGTGGCCGATCTTGTCCACCTCGTCCATCATGAAGACGGGGTTGATCGTCCCGGACTTTTTCATGCCCTGGATGATCTGACCGGGCAGCGCGCCGACGTACGTGCGGCGGTGACCGCGGATCGCGGCCTCGTCGTGGACGCCGCCGAGCGAGATGCGCACGAACTTTCGTCCGAGCGAGCGCGCGATGCTGCGCCCGAGCGAGGTCTTGCCCACGCCGGGCGGGCCGATCAGGCACAGGATCGGACCTTTCTTGTCCTTCTTCAGCTTGCGCACCGCGAGGTACTCGACGATGCGCTTCTTGACCTTGTCGAGGCCGTAGTGATCCTCGTCGAGGACGCGCCGCACCTCGGCGATCTCCATGTTGTCTTCCGTGGCGTTCGTCCACGGCAGATCGAGGATCCAGTCGAGGTAGGTGCGAACCACGGTGTATTCGGCGCTGCCCACCTGCATCGAACGCAGGCGCTTGAGCTGCTTCTTCGCGACGTTGTCGGCCTCGCTCGGCAGGGTCGCCTTCGCGATGCGCTCCTCGAGCCCGTCGAGGTCGCCCTGATCGCCGTCGTCCTCCCCGAGCTCTTCCTTGATGGCCTTGAGCTGCTGGCGGAGCACGTACTCGCGCTGATTTTTGCCCATCTCCTCCTTGATCTGGGAGTTGATGCGCTCGCGCATCTTCAGGATCTCGAGCTGGCGCGTGAGCAGGCGCAGCACCTTGCGGATGCGCTCCTTCACCTCGACCGTCTCGATCAGCTGCGCCTTCTCCTCCACCGGGGCGTCGAGGTTCGCCGCGACCAGATCCGAGAGCGCGCCGGGCGCCTGGATCGAGTCGATCAGCGAGCCCGCCTCGCGCGGAAGCTCGGGCATGAGCTGGATCACCTGCTTGGCGACGTCGCGCAGGCTCATGGCGAGCGCCTCGGCCTCGACGTCCTCGGTTTGCGAGCTTTCGACGCGGGCGATCTTCGCCCGCATGTACGGCGCCGTGGCCGTCAGCTGATCCAGGCGGATGCGCGTCAGACCCTGCAGAATCAGCGAGTAATTGCCGGAGCTGTGCTTGAGCGCCTTCAAGACGCGCGCGGCACAACCGACCGGGTAGAGGTCGTCGGCGCTCGGATCGTCGGTCGACGGATCCCGCTGCGCGAAGATCGCGATCACCGGGCTTTGCAGGTTGTGAACGTCCTCGACGAGGGCGACCGACTTCTCACGGCCTACGTCGAAGGGCGCGACGGCGCCGGGGAAGAGCACCGCGTTGCGGATGGGCAGTACGGGGAGCTCGTCACCGAACTTGAGCTCGTCCTCGCTCGGAGGCGGGCCGGAGGTCGGCAGCGGCGGGGGCGCGGGCTTCTTTTTCTCACTCATGTTGGCTCCAGTGGTAGCCGGCTCGATGATGAGCCCGGGTTCGGGCTCGACCTAGACGGCCGCGTCACCTAAAACGTCCAAGAACCCAACGTAATCAGTCATGAACGGAAAGCCAGCCCCCTCTTGCTACACATTCGGGCAGGTTGCCGCGGTCGACGTCCCGCGGGGCCACGAACCCGCCGAGCTGCGGGACGCGCGCGGGGAGTAGGACGATGAGTTTTCGTTCGGTTTTTTTCGGCACGCCCGAGATCGCGGTGCCTTCGCTCGACGCACTCTGCGAGGTGTCGGAGGTTGTAGGTGTCGTCACTCAGCCTGATCGGCCAGCAGGCCGAGGCATGGAACTGAAAGCACCGGCCGTCAAGCAGCGAGCGCTCGAACTCGGCGTGGCGGTCACGCAGCCGCTCAAGATTCGCACGGGCGAGCTCTTCGGCTGGCTCTCCGAGAAGCGGGCGGACGTGTTCGTCGTGCTCGCTTACGGGCGCATCCTGCCCAAGGACATCCTGGAGCTTCCACCGGCCGGCGCGTTGAACCTGCACGCATCCCTCTTGCCGAAGTACCGCGGCGCCGCCCCGATTCAGTGGTCCGTCATCCGAGGCGAAAAGGAAACGGGCATCTCCCTCATGCAGATGGACGAGGGACTCGATACGGGGCCCGTGCTGAGCCGCCACGCCCTCGCCATCGGACCGGACGAAACGGCCGGAGAGGTCGCCGAGCGGCTCGCCAGTCTCGCGGCCGAAGTCGTGCGCCGCGATCTGTCGCGCGCGGTCCGCGGCGAGCTCGAAAAAGTCCCGCAGGAACCGACGCTCGCCACGCTCGCGCCGCCGATCGACCGCGAGCTCGGCCGCGTCGATTTCGGCCAATCCGCCGGGGAGATCGCCGCTCTCGTGCGCGGCCTGTCCCCGCGTCCCGGAGCTTTCACGCTGCTCGAGGGCAAACACCTCGGGTTGAAGCGGGTGCGCGCGCGGGAAGAGGCTCTGGGCCACGCGCCCGGCACCCTCGCGGTGGACGGCGGCGTCCCGCTCGTCGCGACCGGGCGCGGCTCACTCGAGATCCTCGCGGCGCAGCTGCAAGGCAAGCGCGAGGCGCCGGGTCGCGACCTCGTGAACGGCCGCGTGCTGCGTCACGGCCTCGTGCTCGGACGCTGAGCCGCTTCCCGCCGCAAGCCACTGCGAGTCGAGACCGGCCCGAGCCGTGGTAGCCTGCGGGCGTGTCGAAAGCGGAGCGGCTGATCGCGGAGATCACCGCCGAGTTTCCGAAGTTTCGCAGCGTCCCGAAGCGCGAAAGCCGGTTCTCGCGCCTGATTGATCGCGCGCTCCGGATCCTGACGTTCGGAGCTCAGCGCCGCTACCTCTCCCACTACCACACCGTGATCGGTTACACGCTCTACACGCCGGCGTCGTGGGAGTCGACGCCGGACGACGACCGGGTGATCGTGCTTCGTCACGAGCGCGTGCACCTGCGGCAGCGGCGGCGCTACGGGCTCCCGTTGATGGCGTTTCTCTACCTGATTCCGTTCTTTCCGATCGGTCTCGCCTACGGGCGGGCGCGCCTCGAGTGGGAGGCCTACACCGAGACGCTGCGCGCCACGGCGGAGCTCCGCGGCCTCGACGGCGCGCGCTCCCCCGAGCTCCGCCGCACGATCCTCGGCCGTTTTACGGGCGGAGACTACGGCTGGATGTGGCCCTTCCGGAGCGCCGTGGAACGCTGGTACGACTCGGTGCTCGCCGAGCTCGAGGCGGAGGCAAGGGTATGACGCAGGTGGTCGGGATCGATCTCGGCACCACCAACACGGTGGTGGCCGCTTTTCGCGACGGACAGGGCGCGGCGCTGCCCGACGAGCGCGGCAAGACGCTGATCCCTTCGATCGTGTCGTTTCATCCGAACGGCAGCGTGCTCGTCGGCCAGGCTGCGAAGGATCGGCGCGTGCTCGATCCGGCCAGCACCGTCTTCTCCGTCAAGCGCCTGATCGGCAGGAGCTGGGACACGGAAGAGGTGCGCAAGGCGCGGGCGCGCTTGCCGTTCGAGATGCGCGAAGGCCCCGGACAGGCGGCGCTGGTCGCGGCGCGCGGCGAAACCTACACGCTGCCGGAGATCAGCGCGTTCGTGCTGCGCAAGGCGAAGAGCGTGGCGGAAGCCGCGCTCGGCGCGGCGGTCGAGCGGGCGGTGATCACGGTGCCCGCGAATTTCAACGACCTGCAGCGCGCCGCGACGAAGGTCGCGGGGCGCGTCGCCGGGCTCGACGTGTTGCGCATCCTGAACGAGCCGACGGCCGCGGCCCTCGCCTACGGCTACGGCAAATCGAGCTCGGAGCGCATCGCGGTCTACGACTTCGGCGGCGGCACGTTCGACGTGACGCTGCTCGACCTTTCGAACAACGTGTTCGAGGTGCTCGCGACCGCGGGCAACACGTTCCTCGGAGGCGACGACCTCGACGCGGCCATCGCCGAGCGGATGGCGGACGTGTTCCTGCGACAGCATCGCTACGACGCGCGCACCGATCCGGTGATCTTCGATCGCTTCCGGCTCGCGGCCGAAGAGCTCAAGCAGCGCCTCTCGACCGAGGAGCGCGCGGTGGTCGAGGTGCCCGAAATCACGCACGGGCCCGGCGGCAGGGCGATCGACCTCGTCTTTCCGATGACGCGGGGCGAGCTCGAGCTGATGGCGGCTCCGATCGTGGATCAGACGTTCGACGTGTGCCGCGAGGCGCTCGGCGTGGCGCGGCTCGGCGTGAGCGATCTCGATCAGGTGCTGCTCGTCGGCGGCTCGACGCGCATTCCGCTCGTGCAACGGCGGGTGGAGGAATTTTTCCGCCGCCCGGGGCAGACGCACGTCAATCCCGACGAGGTCGTCGCGATCGGCGCGTCGATCCAGGCGAGCGCCCTCGCCGGCGCCGAACGACGCCGCAGCGCCGTGCCCGCTCCGCCCGCGCCCGCGCGTCGCGCCAGCACCACCCCCGGCGTCGGCCGAAGCACACGGCCGAGCGGCGGGCCTTCGCTCCCGGAAGCCGCGGCCGGGCGCCTGCGCCTGAGCAGCATGCTCGACCCGGGCGAGAGCGCCGAAGGTCCCGTCCCGGAGACCCAGCCCTTCGAGCCGCGCCAGAAGATGCCGACACGCCCCGGCGTCGCGCCGCCGCCGCGCGCGCCCGGCTCCGCCGAACAGCGCAGCGGACAAGGCGGCACGCTGCTCGGCATGGGCGTGCGCGGGCGCGTGAAGACCGGAAGCGGGCTCGGACCGGACGCCGACGTGGCGAAGGGCGTGCCCGTCCCGACGCTGGTGAGCGCCGAGGCAGCGGCGCACGCGGCGGTCGCGCGCGAGGAAGCTCCTCAGGGCCCGGGAATGCGCGCGCTCTCGCCTCCCCTCGCCGCACCGCTTCCGGCTGTACCACCGGTGCCGCCCGTACCACCGGTGCCGCCCCCTCCACCGAGTGCCTACGAGCCGCCGACGATCGAAGAGCCGTTCCTCGCGCACGGCGCCGACGACGCGCTGCTCGAGCCCGCCGGGCCGACCGACGAGCTGCTGCTCCCGCTGCCCGAGGTCCCCGACGAGGAGCCGACGCAGGCCGGGCGGCGCGCGGGCGAGCCGCGCATTCCCGATTTGCGACCCGACGTCACGGCGCCGATGGTCGCTCGGCCGGTTCCGAAGCGATCGATCACTCCCTCGCAACCGATCCCGGACCTGACCACGCCCTCGCGCGCGTTTCCGGCCCAGGCGCCGCCGTCTCGCTCGTCACCGTTCAACGTCACCGCGCCGCTCGCGGTGCCCACGCATCCCCCCGCGGCGTTCGCTCCGTCTCCGCCACCGCCCGCTCCGGTGCTGATCGACGTGACGCCGCTCACCCTTTCGGTGGAGACGGTCGGGGGCTACTGCGATCCGGTGATCGCGCGCAACACTCCGGTTCCCTGCGATCGCACGCGCGAGTTCGTGACGGCCGCGGACAATCAGACGATCGTGCGCGTGCGCGTCGGCCAGGGGGAGTCGAGCCATTTCGGGCAAAACACGCTGCTCGGCGAGCTCGAGCTCTCCGGCCTCCGGCCGGGCTTGCGCGGTACCGTGCAGATCGCGGTCACGTTCGAGCTCGATACGAACGGCATGCTGAACGTGAGCGCGCTCGACAAGCAGACGGGCCGCGCCACGACCGCCCGCGTGCACCTCGTCGGTTTGCCCGAGCCACACCACGTCGGAACGCTCGCCGCGCGCCACGCCGCCCAGCCCGCGGGCTGAACGCCGTGACTCTCACGAGGGCCCGCGCGATGCAACCCGAAGACCCGGCGGAAGGCGCGCTCGAAGCGGACGAAGCCCTCGAAGCGCTCGACCGTGCTCGCCTCGAGGCCTGGGACGACGTGCTCGACGATTCGAGCTACTACGAGATCCTCGGCGTGCTCGAGCTCGCCGACGCCGACGCCATCCGCACGGCGTTCCACGAGTTCGCGCTCGCGTTCCACCCCGATGCGCAGCTCCACCTCGACGCGGCGGCGCGCTCGCTCGTGCAGCGCGTCTTTCAGCGCGGCGTGGAAGCGTATCGGGTCCTCGGCGTGTCCGAGCTCCGAAGCGCGTACGATCTCGCGCTCGCCAAGGGCGAGCTCAGGCTCGAGGTTCGCTCGGGCCCGCGCGAAGACACCGGCCTTCGCTCGCTCGACGAGCTCTGCCGGTCGCCGGGGGCGAAGCTCCACGCGAAGCGCGCCGAGGACTTCATCACCCAGGGCCAGCTCGGCCGCGCCGCCGACGAGCTCCTGCGCGCGCTTCGAGCCGAAGACGGCCCCAATGCCGAGCTGGCCGAGCGCCTCGGGGCACTGAACGCCCTGGTCCGGCTCGGTTCGGAGCCGGCCTGAGCCAACCCGGCCGCGCGAGCGATCGCATGAAGCGTTGCGTCACCCACAAGCACCTACCCGGCAAAAGTCCAAGGTTCCGGTAACCTCGGGTGTCAAATAGAGTTCACCCGGCCCCCCCGTCTGGAAGCTGGCGCCCGAGCGCGAACCTGACTAAAAGACTCGGCTCGTTAGCCGATTTTGGAGAGTCCCCGAGCCTGTTTAGATCGAAGCGCGCACTTCACCGTATTCCTTGGTGATTGTATTCCAAGCGGCGCGCACGCCCCCCGATGTTACAATCTCGCTCCCTCTTCCACAGCCGCCCTCCCGGGTCCTCTCGAGGCCGACCGTGAAGATCTCCTGCCCCTCCTGCAGCGCGAAGTATTCGATCTCGGACGAGAAGGTGATTTCTCGTCTGGCGAAAATCCGCTGTAGGAAGTGTGGCGCTACCATCGTTATCGACGGAAAGGTGAATCCCCCCAACGTGACCACGAGCTCAGGCGAAGTAGGTGAATTGCACGAACCCGCGGAGACGGCCGGCGGCGGCTCCGAGTACTCGGTGGATCTCGGAGACGGCAATCAGCGCACGATGCCGCTCAGCGAGATCGTCGCCGCTTACAACTCCGGGCAGATCACGGGGGAGACCTTCGTGTGGGCCGACGGCTTCGCGGACTGGAAGGCGCTCTCCGACGTCGAGGAAATCGTCGACGCGCTGCACGCAGCAGCGAGCGGGAGCAAGCCCGCGGCCGCTCCTGCACCCGCGGAGTCGCCCTGGGACGCCAAGCCCGCAGCCGCGGCAAGTCCGGCGCGCGCGGCGGCTCGTCCGAACCGCGGCGGCGCGAGCGATCTCTTCGGTCGCATCGAGCGCGCCGGGAGCGAAGACGACGTCGCGACGAGCGCGCCCGACGCGGGCGGGCTCGGCGGCGGCGGAACGGGCGCGCGCAACGAATCGTCTGTGCTGTTCTCCTTGAGCGCGCTCACGTCGGCGGCAGCGGCCCCGACCACGAAGCCTTCGCAGAGCAGCGCGCGCGCTTCGGCACCCGTCGGCAACGCCTCGCGCGAAGATTCGGGTCTGATCGATCTGAAGGCGCTCACGGCGGCCGCGGTGAAGTCGGACAACAACGCGCTCGGCGGTATGGCGGCGCCCCCCATCGCGCCGCTCGCTCCGTCTCCGCTCGGTGCGCCGCTCGGTCTCGGCGCGCCGCTCGGCGGCGGACTCGGCGGTGTCGTCGGTGAGGTGCCTCCGCAACAGAAGAGCAAGACGGGGCTGCTCATCGCGATCGCGATCGTGCTGGCGGCGGTGATCGTCGCCGTCACCTTCATCTTGAGGCCGGCGCCCGCGCCCGTGGTCGTGGCGCCGCCGCCCCCGCCCGCTCCCGCGCCGGCACCCACGCCCACGCCCACGCCCACGCTCGCGGCGACTCCGCCGGCGACGGGCTCCGCCGCCGAAGAAGAGGCTCCCGACAAGAAGACGAAGGTGGCGGGTAGCGCCCCGCGTCGCTCCGGTGGCGGCGGCGGCGTGAAGAAGCCCGCGACCAAGACCGAATCCGGTGGCGGCAGCGAGCCGGCGGCGGCTCCCGCACCGAAGCCGAAGAGCAACAACTGCGGTTGCGCGCCGGTGGATCTCAACTGCCACATGCGCTGCAAGACGAAGGGCGGCTGAGCCCCTCGCACCGCTTCGGCGATCTTGGCGCGCGCTAGACGGCTCAGCGCGCGCTAGACGGTTCGACGCGCGCCAAGCGCACTGAGCGGCTTCGCGCGCGCGTCACGCGCCTCCGCCTTCGCCGCCTCCGTCGAAGCCACCCTTA
>DASXWF010000541.1:0-7089 GCA_036503835.1 Polyangiaceae bacterium
GGCGAGCACCCCGATCCAGTCGTCTTCGAGGTCGGCGACGACCACGTCGAGCCAGCCGTCTCCGTCCAGATCTCCGATCGCGAGGGAATGGGGCTCGTCGCCGACCTCGTGCGAGCCTTCCGACGCGAACGTACCGTCCCCCCTTCCGAGCAGCACCTGAACGCGTCCCGTGCCGGTGCGACCGTCGTGACCGGCGGCGACGATATCCGGCGAGCCGTCGCGATTCATGTCTCCGGCGACGACCCTCTCGGCGAACGGCACCACGATCGCGGGCAGCGTCCCGAGCACGAGTACGCTCTCGCAAGGCGGAACCGGCTCGGTGCCCGCGGACCCTGCGTGACCGCTCGCCCCCGCCCGACCGCCGCTGCCCCCGGTGGCACCGCCACCACCGCTCGCAGCTCCGGCCAGAGCTCCGGATCCTCCGGACGCGGCGTTTCCCGCCGCACCTCCTCGGCCGGACGCGCCGGCTGCTCGTCCTCCCGAACCCGAACCCCCGCGGCCGCCTTTTCCGGTCCCGTTCCGTTCCTCTGATCTCTCGTCGTCGAAGACGAGCCCCGTTCGTGCCCCACACGCGACGAGCGCGTGCGACACGAGCACGACCACCAGGCCCCGGCGGAACGTCCAACCCACAGCACCCCAGCTCTATCATGCGTGTGGTACGGAATGGTCTCACCGGCCGAATTGGCCGGGCAAAACCTGTTCTTGACAAATCCGATGTAGGAATTAGGTTCCGGGTCGAGGCAACGGTCGTGAAGCTGTCGAACAAGGGTCGCTACGCCGTGCGAGCGCTCTTCGACATCGCGTTCCACAACGACGGCGGTCCCACGCAGGTGCGCGACATCGCGGAGCGCCAGGCCATCCCTCCGCGCTTCCTCGAGCAGATCTTCCAGGACCTGAAGCGCGCCGGCATCGTCGGCTCGAAGCGCGGGCCGCAGGGCGGGTACAGCCTCGCGCGCCGCGCGGTCGACATCCGCCTCGGCGACGTCGTCCGCGCGCTGGAAGGGCCGATCACGCTCGGGGAGCGCGACGCCGCAACCCGCCGGGCGCAGCCGAGCGCCGACGCGCGCCGCGTGACCGAGTCGATCTTTCGCGACCTGTCGTCGCGCGTCGAATCCTGCTTCGATGCGGTGACCATCGCCGATGTCTGCGAGCGAGCCGAGCAACTCGGCCTGCGCCGCCCCGGAGCACAACGTCATGTCTACGTCATCTGAACCACGCCCGCCCGCCGAGCATCCGCTCATCTACGGCAGCGTGCTCGACCTCATCGCCGACACGCCGCTCGTCGAGCTCCGGCGGCTCGACGCCGACGTGCCGCGGGCCCGCGTCCTCGGCAAATGGGAGGCGCTGAACCCCGGCGGCTCGGTGAAGGACCGCATCTGCCTCGCCATGATCGAGCGCGCCGAGCGGGAGGGCCTGCTGAAGCCCGGCGGCGTCGTGATCGAGCCGACCAGCGGGAACACGGGCATCGGGCTCGCCCTGGTGTGCGCGCGCCGCGGCTATCGCTGCGTGCTCACCATGCCGGAAAGCATGAGCCTCGAGCGACGCCAGCTCCTGCAGTCGTTCGGGGCGGAGCTCGTGCTCACGCCCGAGGCGGAGCAGATGGACGGCGCGATCAAGAAGGCACGCGAGCTCGCCGCCGCCACCCCGGGCGCCTTCACGCCGCAACAGTTCGAGAATTCGGCGAACCCCGAGGTTCACTACACGATCACCGCGCCCGAGATTCTTCACGCCATGGGCGGCGAGCGCATCGACGCCTTCGTCGCGGCGGTCGGGACCGGCGGGACGGTGAGCGGCGTGGGCCGCGCCCTGCGCGAGCGCTTCCCGGAGTGCCGCGTGATCGCGGTCGAGCCCGAGAAGTGCGCGACGATTTCGCGCGGCGAGCGCGGCCCCTCGAAGATCCAGGGCATCGCCGCGGGGTTCGTCCCGAAGAACTACGACGCGCGCGTGCCGCACGAGGTGCGTCTCGTTTCCGACGAGCAGGCCTTCCGGCGCAAGCGCGAGCTGGCGCGCAAGGAAGGGCTTCTGGTCGGAATCAGCTCGGGCGCCAACGTGGCCGTCGCCCTCGAGCTCGCTCGCGAGCTCGGGCCGGGCAAGACGGTCGTCACCGTGCTCTGCGACACCGGCGAACGCTATTTCAGCCTCGATGAGTACTTCGCGTCCTGAGCAGGCGGGCGCCGCACTGCGCGGCGTGCTGGCGCAAAAGAGCGCGCTCGTGGTCGGCGCGGGCGGGCTCGGCTGCCCGGCCCTGCTCGCGCTCGTGCGCGCGGGCGTCGGGCGCGTGGCGATCGCGGACGACGATCGAGTGGAAGAGACGAACCTGCACCGGCAGATCCTGTACACGGACGCCGACGTGGGTCGCGACAAGCTCGACGCCGCGCTCGGCACGCTCGGCGCCGAAGCCGCGCCCGCCCAGCGGCTCGAAGCGATCCGCACGCGGCTCTTGCCGGAGAACGCGCGCCGGCTCGTGCGAGACTTCGACGTCGTGCTCGAAGGCGCCGACAACTTCGCGACCAAGTTCCTGTGCGCCGACGCCTGCCGGCTCGAGGAGCGCCCGGTCGTGCACGGCGCCGCCGTCCGCTTCCGGGCCACGGTCTGGAGCGTCGCGGCGCTCGGGCGCCCCTGCTACCGCTGCCTGTTCGAGGACCTGCCGCCGGCCGACGCGGGCCTGACCTGCGCCGAGGCCGGCGTGCTCGGCCCGGTCGTCGGCCTGGCCGGGGCGCTGATGGCCGATCTCGCGCTCGACGTGCTGGCCGGGAGCCCCCGGACCGGCCTGCTGTACGCGTACGACGGCCTGCGCGACGCGTTGCGCGAAGTTTCGGTGACGCCGCGTCCCGACTGCGCCCTCTGCGGAGAGCGCCCGACGATTTCCCGGCTCGAAGAGCTCTGCTACATCGCTCCCGACTGCGCCGCTGGCGCCCCAGACCCGGAAGGAATTCACCCATGATCACCGTGCGCATCCCGACCCCGCTCCGCTCGCTCACCGGCGGCAACGAGCAGGTAGAGGTCTCCGGCGCAACCCTGAGAGAAGCGATCGACGCGCTCGAGAAGGCGCATCCCGGCCTGAAGGATCGCTTGCTCGACGAGAAGGGCGTGCGCCGCTTCATCAACATCTACGTCGGCGACGAAGACGCCCGCTTCCTCGACGGGCTCGAGACCAAGCTCTCGGGCAACACCGAGATCAGCATCGTGCCCGCGATCGCGGGCGGCTGACGGGGCACCCGATGCCCGAACGCTTCACCCGTCAAACCCGGCTCGCCGAGATCGGCGCGGCCGGGCAGGCACGCCTCGCGGCGGCGCGCGTCACCCTCGCGGACGACGCGGCCGGGACGGTCGCGGCGGCGTACCTCGAGCGCGCCGGGGTCGGCGAAGTGCGCCGGGATCGCGGCGCGCCCGCTCCGCGCTTCCCGCACGCGGCCGTGTTCCGCCATGCGGAGGCCGCCCGCGCGGGCGAAGGCTCGTGGCGCGCGCTCGCTGCGATCCTCGGCATCCTGGAGCGGGGATCCGCATGACGCGCCGAGCACGTTCCCGCAGGCTCTCGTCGGTGCTCGACGCGATCGGCAACACGCCGCTGCTCCGGCTCACGAAGGTCGCGCCCCAGGCGCCCGACGTCGAGATCTACGTGAAGCTCGAGTTCGCGAATCCGGGCGGCTCGGTCAAGGATCGGCCCGCCCTGCGCATGGTGCAGGACGCGCTCGCGGACGGCCGGCTCACGCCCGACAAGATCCTGATCGACTCGACCAGCGGCAACACGGGCGTCGCGTATTCGCTGATCGGCGCCGCGATGGGCTTCCGCGTGCAGCTCGTGATGCCGAAGAACGTGACCCAGGCGCGCAAGAACATCACGCAGGCCTTCGGCACCGAGCTCGTGTTCAGCGATCCGATGGAAGGCTCGGACGGGGCGATCCGGCTCGTCCGCAAGCTCGTCGCCGAAACGCCCGAAAAGTACTTCTACCCCGATCAGTACTCGAACCCTTCCAATCCCCTCGCCCACTACCACGGCACGGCGCGCGAGATTTTGGACGCGCTCGGCGATCGCGTCACCCACTTCGTGACCGGCCTCGGCACGAGCGGCACGATGATGGGCACCACGCGCCGGCTGCACGAGCACACGCCGCGCGTCACCTGCGTGGCGGTCGAACCGGCCGAAGCGCTCCACGGCCTCGAGGGCCTGAAGCACATGGGATCCAGCATCGTGCCGCCCATCTACGACCAGGATCTTCCCGACGAGATCATGCCGATCACGACCGAGGAGGGCTGGGACATGTCGGACAGACTCGCCGCGCTCGAAGGGCTGCACGTCGGTCATTCGACCGGGGCGAACGTCGCCGGCGCGGTGAAACTCGCCGAACGCGCCCAGCGCGAGCAGGGCGGCGGCTGCGTGGTCACCATCGCCTGCGATCGCGGAGACCGCTACTTTGCCCCGCTCAAGTGGGAGCGGCGCTATACCTGGTGACCGCATGCAAGCACCCGCCTGGACCCTGGGCAACGTGAAGATCCCCGCCGCCGTGCTCGCCGAAGTCGAGCGAGCCGGCCGTGAAGCGTACGCGCGCGACGAGGAAGCGTGCGGCTACCTCGAGGGCCCCGCCGGCGAGCCGTTGCTCGTCGATCGCGCCGTCGAGCTCGAAAACCTGGCGAACAAGTACCACGCGGCCGATCCGGAAGGGCACCCGCGGACCGGTCGCGAGTACTTCAAGATCAACGCGCTCAAGTTCGATCGCGCCATCAACCAGGCCCGCGAGAGCGCGCGCCCGGTGAAGGTCTTCTTCCACTCCCACCTGGACTGCGGCGCGTACTTCAGCAAGGAGGACGCGGCCAGCATGCGCATGGGCGGGGACGGCGACCCGACGTACGAGCTTGCCTACCTCGTGACGGCGGTCGACCAGGGCGCCGTCACGGCGCACAAGCTGTTCGTCTGGGATCCGGCGGTCCGCGATTTCGTGGAACGGGCTTTCGAGACGGTCTAAGCTCTAGCCATGGCGAGGCGTGCGTGGTGTTCGCTGACCCTCGCGCTCTCGCTGACGCTCGCGCCATGCCGGGCCGGCGCGGATCTCGGGCGCGACGTCGAACGCCTGATGCTCGCCTGGAGCGCGTTCGGGCACGTGAAGCGCTTGCCCCCCCGCTTGCTTGAACGCGGCGACGTGCTGCCGCTCGTCTTGCCCGCCGAGCCGCTCGACCCCAAGACGCCCGGCTGCGTGACGCTCGCGGTGCTCGCCACCACCGGTACGAGCTTCTTGCTCGATCCGACGGGCTCGGCGCAGAGCGATCCGGATGGGGACTGGCCGGAAGGCAGCCTCGCCGGAGCGCTCGAGCTCACGCGCTGCGGCGAGAAGAAGCCGGCGCTCGCGGGGCTGACGCTCGAGCTGCGCTCGCCGCGCGCGGTGCTCGAGTTCGTGATCGTGGAGTCGGACGACGCACCCGCCCACCTCGTGCAGGTGCTGCCGCACCGGGACCCCGGACCCGTCGCTCCGCTCGGCGGCTCGGGCCCGCGGCCCGCCGTCGCGCCGCTTTCGCTGCGCCTGCGCGCCGCCGAGGAACGCGCGGCGCGCGACCAGGCGATCGAGCTCACCGTCCAGGATCTCGTCGCCTCGCCGACCGGCATGGGCTCGGCTTTGATCACGCTCGCCCCCGGCTGTCACCGCTTCGACCTCCTGGGTGACGAGACCGGGCGCCGGCCCGCGGACGTCGACTTCGACGTGAGAAGCGAGGACGGTAGCGAGCTCTTGGCGGCCGATCACAGCGAGAGCACCGACGCGCGCGCTCTATTCTGCGTGGGACGGCCGATGCCCGTCACGCTGCGCTTCGCCGGCGCGGGGCCGTTCGCGAAGCTCGCCCTGGCGCGCAGCCGCTGGGACCTCGAGCCGAACCTGCCGGCGCGCTGGCCCGCGGAGGCGCGCGCGCGATTCAGCGGCGTGCTCCGCAACCAGCGCGTTTCGCTGAGCCGGGCGGAGCTGATCGACGAGTCGCTCGGCGTTCAGGGCGACACGCTCCAGCCCATCGCGGTGGAGCCCGCTGCCTGTTACGTCGCCGTCGGGGTGCAGCTGCGCGGCGACGCCGCCGTGCTTTCGATGGCGGCGCGCACCTCGCGCGGGATCGCGCAAAGCCGGCTGGATCCCGAGGTGGCAGGGGCGCTCGTGAGTTTTTGCGCGGGCGGCGACGAGCGCGCGCTCGTGGAGATCGACGCGCGCGGCCTCGGCCTGGTCTGGATGTCCGCCGTCTTTCGGGTCGGGCGCTCCCGCCTCGGCGAGGGGGGCGAGTGACGCGCGCGCTCGCCGCGTTGCTCGCCCTCTGGACCGCGCTCGGCTGCGCAGGCCCACCGAGCCCCGCGAGCAACTCGGCGGCGCAGCGCTTCGGAAAGGTGGAGGGCAAGGCGGACGCGCGGGCCTGGCTCGACAAGCAGGCGGGCGGCGACGCCGAGGTGCTCGTGGTCGAGGGCGGCGTTGCCGGCGATCGCGTCTCGAGCCTGCTCGAGGTCCCGGAGGGCGACTGCGCGATCGCCATCGCCCGCGCCACGCCGAGCGTCGACGACGTCGATCTCTTCGCCTACGGCGAGGACGGCGCCATGCTCGGCTCGGACGAGGCATCCGACCGCTCGCCCGCGTTGCTCATCTGTCCGCCCCACCCGCGCCGGATCATGCTGCTCGCGCGCATCGCCGCGGGGCACGGCCTGGTCGCGATCGGCGCGCAACGGGTGGGGCTGAAGGACGCCGAACGCGCGGCCGCCGCTTACGGCGTGCGCTACCGCCCCGGCGAGATCGCCCGGCGCATGACGGTGTGGCCGGGGCTCGACGAGCGGCTCGAGCAGCACCGTCGCAGCGTCGGCGGGAGCTGGGTCGATGTGCGGCGTGTCGCCGTGCCGCTCGACGCCCGCACGCCGACGCGCGTGTCGGCCTCCGTGGAGGCCGAGCGTTGCCTGGACGTGCTGATCGCACCCTCCGACGAGGTGGCAGCGCTCGACGTGGTCGTGCTGGACGAGGAAGGGCGCATCCTCGGCCGCACCGAGAACGCCGGGCGCGACCGCGCGGTGGTCGTGTGCTCGCCCGCCCCGGCCTCGATCACCCTCGAGCTCCGGCCGCACGCCGGCATCGGGCT
>DASXWF010000542.1:0-3098 GCA_036503835.1 Polyangiaceae bacterium
CCGAGCGCCGGCACCGATTCGAACGCGGAGAGCGGATCGGGAGGCACCGCAACAACGGGCGACGGCGGCACGGGCGGCACGGGCGGGAGCACGGGTGGGACGCCGAGCGGCACGGGCGGGAGCACGGGTGGGACGTCGAGCGGCGCCGGACAGGCGGGGAGCAGCGCCGGCAGCTCCGCGAGCGGCGGCACCGAGAGCGACGCCGGCGGTGCGGCAGGCGAAGGCGCGAGCGGCGGCGGCTCCGTTCCCGTCGAAGTCATGGACGCCCTCGCCATCGACGATCCGACCATCGACGCGGCCTCGGGCGAAGCGCTGCTCGAGCTGGCGCGCCGGATCGGTTTCGCTCGCGGCTACCTGCTGTGCAGCTGTAGCTGGCCGGGGAGCCCGCTCCCGCCCGAAGATCTCGACGCTTGCGCCATCGAGGAAGCAGGACCTGGCAGGCTGCTGGCGGATCCCATGAAGGCTCGCTGCATCGCCGAGCTCTCGCGGGCGGTCCCGGGGTTCGACGAATACCTGCGCTGCTGGCTCAAGAACCTGCGCGAGCAGGCCCGATCGTACCTCACCGCCGACTCCTGCCTGCCGATGGCCACGTTCGGATCCCCGTCCACCTACGTGTGTCCCTTGCCGGACCCACAGGTCTCCGACCTGCTGAACGGCCTCGCGTGCGAACGCGCCTTCGAGTGCGAGGACGGGCGCTTCTTTCCGAGCGCGCGCTGCGATCTGCGCCCCGACTGCGACGACTGGGAGGACGAACGGAACTGCGCCGAATTCGGCGGCTCCAACGTCTTACTCTGCGACAACGAGCTGCTCTTCGCGACGAGCGTCTGCTCCGGAGCCAGTCGCTGCGGTCTCGCCGCCGATCCACCGTTTTGCACGACGGAGCTCACCTCTCGTTTCCTGTGCGGCGACGGGACGGACATCAGCGTCACCACGGTCTGCGACAACACCGAGAATTGCGCATCGGGCAGGGACGAGGAGCTCTGCTTGTTCTGAGAGCCATTGCGGGTCGGCGAGGTTGTGCGAAAATCGAGGACGGTGGGCGTTCAGCGCGTTCTTTCATTGGTTCTCCTCGTGCTCGTCGCGCTCGCGCCGAGCTGCGGCGGGCAGTCGGTCCATCGCGAAGAGGGCGACGCCGGCGACGCGGGCGAGCGCCCGACGGGCACGGGCGGGACTCCGGGCGCCGGCGGGTCGGAGCCGCAGGCGGGCACCGCTTCGAGCTCGGGCGGCAGGGTCGGAAGCGGCGGCGCGGCGGGAACGGCGTCCCTCGCCGGCACGAGCGGCGTGGCTGGTTGCGCGGCCCAACCCTGCCCCGAGCCGATCTGTCCCGACGGCGTCCTCGTGAGCGAGCCGTGCGGCTGTACCCATTGCTCGTGCGAGAACGTCGATTGCTCGTACGAGGAGTGTCCGACGGGGTTCGTCCCGGCGCGACCCGAGGGCGCCTGCTGCGACGTGTGCGTCGCCATCAACGGTTGCGACGGCGTCCTGTGTGAGCCGCCCGTCGAGTGCGCCCCGGGGTACCTCTGGCAACGCCCGCCCGGCGCGTGCTGCGGAGCGTGCCGCCCCGCCGAAGGAACGTTCGGTTGCGACGACATCGCGTGTCCGGATCTCGAATGTTCGCTCGGCTACACGGTCGGCAATCCGTCGAACGGCGGCTGCTGCTACGAATGCGTTCCCGATCCGCTCTACTGCGTCACGAACGACGACTGCATGATCGCGACCAAGCGGGTGGGATGTTGCTTCTGCCCTGAAGTGATCAGCCGGCGGCTCTACCAGGAAGACCTGTGCTGGGAAGCCGGTGACGGGAGGTTTCCGCCGTTCGAGTGCGGGTTTACGGCCTGCGACGTAGCCTGTGCACCGTGTCCCGATACCGGGGAACCGTGGTGCATCGAGAACCAGTGCCAGAGCGCCTGGGTTCCGCCTCCGGACTGACGCGCCGTCGTTCCAGTCGCGGCAAAAAGGCCGTCTGCGGCCCGAATCCGTCTTTCAGACCGTCTCAGGCGCGCTGGCAAACGTGGTAGCGTCACGGGAATGCTGGGGTCAGACGAGCGCGCCCGATGACCGATCGTTTCTCTGCCATCCCCCCGCGCTCGCTCGCCGGAGTGGTCATCCCGTCGGAGCTCCAACCCCATGTGAGCTATCGGCTGGAGCGACAGATCGGCGAGGGCGGGATGGGAACCGCATTTCTCGCGCTGCGCCAGGCGCCCGACGGACTCGCCCCGGTGGTGATCAAGATGGTGCGGCCGGGCTTTGGGACCGGCCCCGCGGACGCGGCCGCCGGCATGGTGGTCACCAAGGAAGCCGTCGCGCTCGGCCGCCTGAACGAACGCGTCCCGCCGACGCCGTTCGTCGTCAGGCTCGTGGACACCGGCGCCGCTCAGATGCACGGGGCGACGCGCCCGCACACGCCGTGGCTGGCGGTCGAATACGTGCACGGCGGCATCGAGGGCACCACGCTCGAAGACCGCGTCGCCTACAGCATCGAGCGCACGGGCTTTGCGTTCGAGGCCGGCCGCGTCGCCCACCTCGTGCGCTGTCTCGCCGCGGGCATGCTGGCCATCCACGGCGTCGGCGTCATCCACCGCGATCTCACGCCAGGCAACATCCTGTGCTGTGGCTTCGGTGAGGCGGAGATCTTCAAGATCTCCGACTTCGGCATCGCGCGCCCGCAGGGGCTCGCGGCGACGTTCGGCGGCGTTCCCGTCGGCACGGTCGGCTACGCCGCGCCCGAGCAGACGATGCCGGACACCGTGAGCGTCGGCACCTACACCGACGTCTTCAGCCTGGCCTGCGTCATCTACTTCGCGCTGACGGGACAGCATTACTTCGAGAGCAACACGCCCATTCAAGCGATGACGCTGATGCGGCAGAAGGGCCGAAAGAGCCTGCTCGAAGGCAAGCACCTCGCGCCGGAGATCCGGCAGCGCGCGGACGCGTGCCGCGCCATCGACCAGGCGCTCGCCCGCGCCACGGCGGTCGAGGCCGACCGGCGCCCCCAGGAAGGGCAGGAGCTCGCGGCGAGCCTCGTGCCCTGGCTCAGCGACAACCCGAACCCGCCCCGCCCCGGCAAGCGGCTGATGAACAGCCTGCTGAACCTCGCC
>DASXWF010000543.1:0-2359 GCA_036503835.1 Polyangiaceae bacterium
CCTGGAGCCGGCGGCACCATGGACGGCGCCGGCGGCGTCACCGCGGGTACGGGTGCGGAACCAGCGACCGGCGGCACCGGCGCGGAACCAGCGACGGGCGGTAGTGGTGCGGAGCCGGGGTCCGGCGCGACGGGCGGCACCGGCTCGGGAGCCACCGGCGGCACATCCCTCGGCGGCGCCGGCAATGCCGCGATGTAGCGCGCTCCCCAAACCCAAAAGTTCCGCTGGCGGGCCCTGGCGTCTCTCTGGCGCCTTGGCGGCCAAATTCACGCTAGCCGCTCGAACACCCTCCCCCGGTCAGCGCCCAACGCCACCGGCAGCTAGTTCTTCCACAAGAGCTTCCACGGATTGTGCTTCAGATCCCGTACAAGCTCGCTGAGGTCGTCGTAGAGCGCCTCGTCGGCCATCAGCTGACCCACGGTGCCCTGGCCCTGTTTGACGCGCTTCACGAGCGCTTCCGCTTCGCCCGCCGCCGTCTTCGCGCTGGCCGCCGCCTGGCTGGCGTCACGCGCCAGCGTCTCCAGGCGCCCGATCTGTTCGTCGCGGGCGAGGGCGCCCGTGATTTTCTTCGCGTCGCCCAGCACCGCGCGGCCGTCGCTGAGGAGCGGTTCGACGTTCTGGCTCACGGCCTGTGACGAGCGCTCGACGTTGTTCAGGATGCGCGTGATCTGCGGCCCGTCCACGTAGCGCTCGCGGGCGGCGGCGAGCGTGGCGCGGGCGTCGTTGGAGACGGCCTCGGCGTTGGCGGCTAGCTGGTCGAGCTTCGGGCCGTTCCGCTCGAGCAGGTCGCCGCTGAGGGTGAGCGTGCGGTGGAGCGCCGTGAATGTCTCGCCGATGCGCTTTTCGTTCTCGGTGAGGCCGCGGTAGGCGCGGTGCAGGAGCTCGTAACCCTCGCTCAGCAGCAGATCGAGCTGCGGCGGGCTGACGCCGTGCACCTCGGCCCCGTCGCGGAGGAGCGGCCGGCCGCGCGTACCCGGATCCACGGCGAGGAACATCTCGCCGAGGACGCCTTGCGCCGTCACGAACCAGCGCGCGTCGTCGTGAATGGCTCCGGCGTAGCGCTTTTCGATCTTCGCGACGGCCCGGATCAGCGCGTCGGACTGCCCCGGTTTGCCCTCCGCCGCACCGATGAACTCGATCTCGGCCACCTTGCCGACCCTCACGCCCGAAATGCGCACGGGTGCTCCGGCAACCAATCCTCCAGGATTCTGGAACGAGACGTAGACGGTATTGGTCGGCTGGAAGCTCAAGCCGCCCATCACGACGATGAAGGCCCCAATCAGCGCTACCGCCACCAAAATCAACGCGCCCACTCTGATTTCGATCGCTCGCTGGTTCATGGCTCGAGACTACATGAAGGCGAGGGGAGGCCGTCCGCGAGCGCGCGCCCCCTTGAATTCAGGAGATTCTGCGGTATGGAACCGCTTGGTGACGGGAGTCGTTCGGTCCATGGCCCCTGCGTGGCTCTTGCTCGCAGTGCTGGGGGCGCTCTGCGTCGGCTGTTCGCAGAAGTCGCAGAAGGTGTCGGTCACCGCTACGGACGATCGAGGGATCCGCACGTGCGGCCTGGACGAGGTGCGGGAAGTGCGCTGTGAAGCGCTGCTGCCGTGGACCTCGGCCATGCCCGCACCCGCGCCGTACGAGACGTGTCCGTCGTCGATCGAGGTGAAGGACGCGGTTTTCCCGCCGTCCTCCGGCTCCGGGCGCTTCGACGCCGGTCAGACGGAGCTCGCACGCCGGCGCGCGCCGCCCGGCCAACAGTGCTGCTACAGCTGGTGCGGCAAGCTCGAGGTGGTCGAGGCCTCGAACGTGAAGGACAGCTGCCAGCAGCCGCTCGCCTTTCCAGAATCGTACTGCGTCGCGGAGCTCGAGAGCGGTAGCCGGGGAACGCTTGCTTCGCAGCCGTTCGACCGTTGCGCGCTCGCGATTCGCCCGCCCGGAGCCGGCGTGTTTTCGGTGCCGCCCGGGGCGCTCCTGGATCCGAGCCTCACGGCGAGCCGCCGGCAGCAGCGCGGCGACCCTCTCTGCTGCTACGGCTGGTGCTCGATCGCTCCGCCGGGCTCCGGCCTGGAGCGCTACCGGCGCTGAAGCGCTCCCGCGTCTAGCTCGCGGTCTTTGCGCCGGAGCTGGGGCTCCGGCGGGCTTTCCTGGCGGCTCTCCGCCAGGGCTTGCTCGGTCCGCCGGAGCCGCGCGAAGAGCAGCAGCACAGCGCCGAGCAGCACGGCGTTGATCAGCACGATCACGGCCACGATCGCGCGGAGCGGGCTCATCGAGGCGCGCGTGACCGTCAGCGGTCCGAGCCGCGCGAGTTCCCGCCCCGGCGGCGCCGCCACCATGGGTGCAGGTGTCATCACGACGG
>DASXWF010000544.1:0-6376 GCA_036503835.1 Polyangiaceae bacterium
GCACTCCCCCACGAACCTGCCCTACGTGCTGATCGGCGGCTCCGGCACGCCGTTCCGCACCGGCCAGTACCTCGACGTCGACGCCAACCACGGCGACTACCTTTTGACCCTCGCCCGCGGCTTCGGCAGCACCGAATCGTCGATGGGCGTCGGAAGCGACATCATCGACGGCATTCTGCGCTGAAGTCGCGCGGCGACCGGCGTCAGCTCGCTTTTCGCACCGGCAAGTCGGGCAGCCGGTCCGCGTGGATCGGCGGGAGGCGCGAGGCCCACGGCCGCGCGACCTCGAGCGCGGACGCGAGCCGGAAGAGCATCCCCTCCTGTCCGAAGCGAGCGGTGAACTGCACGCCGATCGGCAGGTTGTCGGCGTTCCAGTAGAGCGGGACGCTCATCGCGGGCTGGCCCGTGATGTTCGCGAGGGGCGTGAACGGCACGAACCCGAACACGCGCGCGACCGTCGCGCTGATGACGCGCTTCAGGCGCAGCACCGCACCGAGCCGGAGGTTCGCGATCGTTCGGTGGGCGAGCGCTTCCGCACCCTGCGGATCGAGCTCACCGATGCGCAGCGGCGGGCGGCCGACCGTGGGCGTGAGCAGCATGTCGTACTTCTCGAAGAAGCCGTGGGTCTTGCGCGCGTACGACTGCAAGATCTGGAGCGACGCCACGGCCTGGCCGGCCGAAAGCTCCGCGCCCATCAAGCCCGCGAGCCAGGTCGCGATTTCGATCTCGTCCCGCGCCACGCGACGTCCGAGCTCTTGCTCGGCGATCGCGATGCCGGCCGCGACGGACGCGCAGATCACGGTGAAGAAGGCGTGCGCGAACGGCTCCGGATCGATGGGCGGATCCGCCTCTTCGACGTCGTGGCCGAGCTCGGCGGCGAGCCGCGCGGCGTCGTGCACGGCGGCGAGGCAATCCTTGTGGACGGTGGCAGGCAGCTGAGCGCGCGAGCTGAACGCGATGCGCAGCTTCCCCGTCGGTGCCCCGATTTCCGACAGGAACGGCCGCTCCTGCGGCGGCGCCCAGTACGGCGACGTCGTCTCCGGGCCCGCGCTCGCGTCGAGGAACGCAGCGCTGTCGCGAACGCTGCGCGTGAGCACGTGCTCCATCGCCAGGCCGAGCCAGTGCTCGCTCGCCTCCGGACCCGCCGGGTTGCGCCCGCGCGTCGGCTTCAGTCCGAAGAGGCCGCAGCACGATGCCGGGATGCGGATTGATCCGCCGCCGTCGCCACCGTGCGCCGCAGGGACCATTCCCGAGGCGACCGCGGCCGCCGCGCCGCCGCTCGAGCCGCCCGGGGTGCGCGAGAGATCCCAGGGATTGCGGCAAGGTCCGTAGAGGACGGGTTCCGTGACCGGCATGATCCCGAACTCGGGCGTGCTGGTCTTGCCGACGATCACGAGTCCCGCGCGCCGGTAGCGCTTCACGATCTCGGCATCGGTGTCCGGCACGTGCTGGGCGTAGAGACGGCTGCCGGATGTGTACGGAACCCCGGCGAGCGGCGACAGCAGATCTTTGAGCAGCATCGGGACGCCGGCGAAGGGCGTGCTGCGATCGGCGTCTTTCGCGTGCTGGAGGGCCTGCTCGAAGCAGCGGTGAACGACGGCGTTCAGCTGCGGGTTCAGTCGCTCGATGCGCTCGATGACCGTGTGAGCGAGCTCAACCGCGGAGACCTCGCCTTTTTTGACGAGCTCCGCGAGCCCGCAGGCGTCGAAATGACTGAATTCCTTGAACATGCTCCAATTCCGCCCGCGGGATGGACTGTCCCGTTCGGGTCAACGAAGCGAAGCGCGTCGAAGCCACGTGTGGGGCGTTGTGCGACCCCACATACTCACCTCAAACCATAGCGCATCTCCTCCGCACGCGCCCGTCACGAGTCGTCAGAATTTGGTCAGATGCTCGCTCCGCTCCTCGTGCCATGATGGATTCGCTAACGCCGTGAGCGCTCGACACGTTCTCGCCTGGGATCTCGGAACGTCGGGCGCGAAGGTCGGTATCGTCACCGCCGAGGGCGAGGTGCTCGCAACCGAGTTCGAACCGACCGCGCGCAAGCTCTTCCCCGGAGGAGGAGCGGAACAGAGCGTCGACGATTGGTGGGCGGCGCTCGAGCGCGCGACCTTGCGGCTCCTCGGCAAGGAGGTCGTTCCTCGAGCCTCGATCGCGGCCGTGGCCGTCACCGCGCAATGGTCCGGCACGGTTGCGGTCGACGAGGAAGGCCGGGCCCTCCACGGCGCCGTCATCTGGATGGACGCGCGCGGCGCCGAAGACGTTCGGCGCGTGACGGGCGGGCCCGTGACGGTCGCCGGCTACGCGCCGCACAAACTCATCCGCTGGGTCCGACTCACGGGCGGCGCCCCCGGCCACGCCGGTAAGGACCCGCTTTCCCACATCCTGTGGCTCAAGCGCGCCCACCCGAACGTCTACGACCGCACCCACAAGTTCCTCGAGCCGAAGGACTACCTCGGGTTTCGCCTGACCGGGCGCATGGCGGCGACGTTCGATTCCATCGCTCTTCACTGGCTCACCGACAACCGCAGGCCCGACCGCATCGACTACGACGCGAGCCTGCTCGCGCTCGCCGGCCTCGATCGCGAAAAGTTTCCCGACCTCTGCCGCGCGCCTGACCCGCTCGGTCCGCTCCGCCCCGAGCTCTGCGAGCGCTTCGGCCTCTCGCGCGACGTGGTCGTGCCCGCGGGGGCGCCCGACGTACATTCGGCGGCCGTGGGCGCCGGCACCACCGAGAACTTCGCGGCCCACTACTACCTCGGAACCTCGGCCTGGCTCGCCGCGCACGTACCGCGCAAGAAGACCGACATCGCGCACAACATGGCGTCGCTCCCCGCCGCGATCCCCGGCCGCTACCTGCTGCTCAACGAGCAGGAGACGGCCGGCGCTTGCCTCGAGCACCTGCGCGACAAACTCCTCTTCTCGGACGAGGTGCTCGGTCAGAGTCCCCCGCCCCCGGACGTATTCCAGCGCTTCGATCGCGCGGCGAAAACGTCGCCGCCCGGCAGCCGGCGCCTGCTCTTCTTGCCGTGGCTCTACGGCGAGCGCACTCCCGTCGAGGACGCGCGCTTGCGCGGCGGTTTCTTGAACTACTCGCTCGAGCACGGCACGGCGGACGTCCTTCGAGCGGTGCTCGAGGGCGTCGCCTACAACGCGCGCTGGCTGCTCGGTCACGTCGAGAACTTTTTCGGCCAGCAGCTCGCCGAGCTGCGTTTCGTGGGCGGCGGCGCCCAGTCCCGGCTGTGGAGTCAGATCCTCGCCGACGTGCTCGAGCGGCCGATCCTGCGCCTGCACCAACCGCTCGCCACGAATCTCCGCGGCGCGGCCTTCATCGCCTACGTGACGCTCGGCGAGCTCGACTTCGCCGCCGTTCCGGGGCGCGTCCGGGTCGAGGAGCGCCTCGAGCCCCAGGGCGAAAACCTCCCGATCTATCGCGAGCTCTACGCCGCCTTCGGCGAAGCCTACGCGAAAACGCGCGGCATCGTCGGACGCCTGAACACGAGCCGCGGGGAGCGGAACGAGCGATGAGAACCTTGCGCCTACTCGAACGAGCTCTCGCGCCCCTGCCCACGGGCGTGCTCGAATGGGCGTTTCGGCAGGGCCGGCGCATTCCCGGTGTCGGCGCGCTGATCGACGGCGAGCTCGAACGCACCCTCGAGCCGGCGCTCCGTTCACTGCGCCCCTACCGCGACGCCGTCCCCACGTTCACGAAACTTCCGGAGCGCGGCATCGCGCGCGAAGAGGCGCTGGAGCTCGTGCGCTTCATGAGCGAGGCCGAGGAGACCGGCTGGCGCGACGGCTACGCGTCGGGCGCCGTGTACCAGGGCGATCCCGAGCACATCGAGTTCATGAACCGGGTGACGGCGCTCGCCTCGCAGGCCAATCCCCTGCACACCGAGCTCTGGCCGAGCTCGAGCAAGTTCGAGGCCGAAATCGTCGCCATGGCGAGCGCGATGCTCGGCGGCGCGAGCGGGACGAACGGTTCGGGCACGAGCGTCGGCGGCTCGGTGAGCTCGGGCGGCACCGAGAGCATCGTGCTCGCGATGAAGGCGTATCGCGACTACGGCCGAGCGACCCACGGACCGAAGACGCTGCGGGTCGTGGCGCCGGCGAGCGCGCATCCCGCCTTCGACAAGGCGGCCGATCTGCTCGGGCTCGACCTCGTGCGCGTGCCCGTCGGCGCCGACTATCGCGCCGACGTCCTCGCCATGGCGGCGGCCGTGACGCCCGAAACGGTGACGCTGGTGGGATCGGCCCCCTCCTTCCCGCACGGCGTCATCGACCCGATCGCGCCGCTCTCCGAGCTCGCCCAAAGGTTTCGCATCGGCCTCCACGTCGACGCCTGCCTCGGCGGCTTCGTGCTCCCCTTCGCGAAGAAGCTCGGCTACGCGGTCCCGGATTTCGACTTCCGCCTCACCGGCGTGACCTCGATGTCCGCCGACACGCACAAATACGGATACGCTCCGAAGGGGTCGTCCGTCGTGCTCTACCGCGACCCCGAGCTCCGGCGCGCACAATACTTCGTCACCACCGACTGGTCCGGCGGCATCTACGGCTCCCCCACCATCGCGGGCAGCCGCAACGGCGGACTGCTCGCGGGCTGCTGGGCGTCCCTCGTGAGCTTCGGCGAAGAGGGCTACCTCGAAGCCACGCGCTCGATCCTCGAGACCGCGCGCCACATTCGGCTCGGCATCGCCGAAATCCCGGAGCTCTCCGTGCTGGGCGAACCGCTCTGGGTCATCGCCTTCGCCTCGGACACCCTGGACATCTACCGCGTGCTCGAGCGCATGAGCGAACGCGGCTGGAGCCTCAACGGGCTCCAGCGCCCGCCCGCCGTGCATCTTTGCGTCACGCTGCGGCACACGCAGCCGGGCGTCGCGGATCGATTCCTGGCCGATCTGAAGGCTTCGGTCGCGGAGGCGCGCGGGACCTCGGCATCGAGCGGGATGGCGCCCCTCTACGGCATGGCGAGCTCGTTCCCGGTGCGCGGGGCGGTGGCGGAGCTGCTGCGGCGGTACATCGATCGCCTGCATCGGCCGTAGAGCGCCGATCCCGCAAGAGCAGCCATGGATCTCGAATCGATCGCCGTGCGCATCTACCGTGGTCAGCACGTGGAAGCGGTGCACGCGGCGTCCGTCGCCGTCGTCGACGCGGAGGGGCGGCTGACGCATTCGTTCGGCGCGCCCGAGCAGCAGGTCGTGCTGCGCTCCGCCGCGAAACCTTTTCAGGCGCTGCCCCTGGTGACGAGCGGAGCGGCCGGCGCCTTCGGTTTCGGGCCGCGCGAGCTCGCGCTCGCGAGCGCTTCGCACAACGGGAGCGATCTCCACGCGGCTGCGGTGGCCGAGATGCTCGCCCGCTCGGGCATCGCGCCCGAGGCTCTCCAGTGCGGGACGCACCTGCCCATGGAATTGCGCTTGAAAGGCGCATTCCCGCTGCGGAACGAGCACCGCGATCCGCTGCGCCACAACTGCTCGGGCAAGCACGCCGGGTTCCTCGCGCTGGCACGCCGGCTCGACGCTCCACTCTCCGAGTACCTCGATCCGGAGGGGCCCGGGCAGACGCTCGTGCGACACGCGCTCGGCGCAGCCTGCGAGCTTGCACCGGGCGCGCTCCTGCCCGCAGTCGACGGTTGCAGCGCGCCGACCTACGCGTTCGCCCTCACGAAGCTCGCGGTCGGTTTCAAGAACCTCGCGCTCGGCGCTGCCACGGATCCGGAGCTCGCCGCGGCGCTCGCGCGCATTCGGGACGCCATGCAAGCCGAGCCGCTGCTCGTCTCCGGCGAGGGCCGTTTCGACTACGATCTCGCCCGTTCGTTTCCCGGCAACGTCGTGAACAAGGGCGGAGCCGAAGCGATCCTCGGTCTCGGCTTTCGCGATCCGGCGATCGGCATCGCCATCAAGGTCCACGACGGCGGAGAGCGCGCGCTTCCGCCCGTGGCCGTCGCCGTCCTTCAGCAGCTGGGCTTGATCGACGAGATGACGCGCTTCCCTCTGCTCGTCCGGCACGAGCGCCCGCACGTTTCGACCCATGCCGGGCGCGAGGTCGGCGAGATTCGGGCCGACGTTGGGCTCCAAAAGCTGGAACGCTCGTCCTAGTCCAGCGACTTTGTTCCAGACTCGCGGACGGGGCCGCGCGAATCGAAGCAGTAAGTCATCGTATTACTTATTCTATTTCTGCCAGCAGCCCTTCCAGCTGCACTTGACAATATCTATAATTCATATAGATTTAGTGAGTTATGCGCGATCTGCTGCTTTTCGGCCTCGCTGGCTTCGCTGCTTCTCTCGTGGACGGGGCGCTCGGAATGGGTTTCGGACCTACGAGCTCGAGCATCCTCCTGGGTGCCGGACTGGCTCCTGCGACTGTGTCCACGTCGGTG
>DASXWF010000545.1:0-2134 GCA_036503835.1 Polyangiaceae bacterium
CTCGAGACCGTGCGCGCGCTGTCCGCGGCGCTCGACCTGACCGGTTCGATCCGCGACGCACTGCTGGCGAGCGCGCGAGCACCTGCGCGTACCGCCGCGGTCGACGAACTGAGCGGCGCCTCGCTGCCCCTGCCCCTGACGGTCCTGCTTGGCCGCGACGGGGAGGTCCAGACGTTGCGGCGCTGGCTCGCGGATCCCGCCACACGCCTCATCACGCTCATCGGCCCCGGCGGCGTCGGAAAGACGCGTCTGGCGCTGGAGCTCGCTCGCGCGATCGCGGACGACGGCTCGCGCCGCGTGGTGTTCGTACCGTTAGCGGCCGTTCGGGAGTCCGGGTTCGTCGCCCCGGCGATTGCCGAGGCTCTCGGACTGTCCGACGTCAGCGCGCGCGATTTGCCGACGCGCGCACACGTCGCCTGTGACGATCACCCCACGCTGCTCGTGCTCGACAATTTCGAGCACGTGTTGGACGCGGCGCCGCTCGTCGCGGATTTACTGGCGTCGATCCCGTCGCTCCTGGTGCTCACCACCAGCCGCGCCCCGCTCCGTCTACGAGGCGAGCGGGAGTACCCTGTCGGCCCGCTGGCGTTGGCGGCGGACTCAGAGGGAATGTCGCCAGCCGACGTCGCGCAGGCGCCCGCGGTGCGGCTCTTCGTGGACCGGGTGCGGGACGTGCAGCCTGACTTTCGCCTGACGTACGAGAACGGCCGCACCGTGACCGCGATTTGCCGCCGGCTCGACGCGCTGCCCCTCGCGCTCGAACTGGCGGCCCCGTGGATCAAAGCGTTGACGGCCGAGGAGCTGCTCCGGCAGCTCGAACGCGACGTCCTGCTGTCGAACGCAGGGGCGCGCGACCTCCCCGAACGTCAACGGACGATGAACGCGACGGTCGCGTGGAGTTATCAGCTCCTCACCCAGGACGAACAGCGCGCCTTCCGTCGCTTCGGCGTGCTGCCCGGTCGCTTTCCGATCGAGGCGGCCGCGGCGGTCCTTGCCGATGGTGACGGTGCGTCGGCCGGGAGCGGCGAAGCGCTCCGCGCTGCTGCCGGCTTGATTGACAAGAGTCTCCTTCTGCGGGCCGAGACCTCAGTGGAGGGCCGCCCGCTCTACCAGATGCTCGAAACCGTGCGGGCCTACGCCGCCCTCGAGCTCGCCGCCGTTGGCGAACGCGACGTCGCCCGGGAGGGGCTCGCCCGCTATTGCACGAGCGAAGCCGGTCTCGCCGCGGAAGGGTTGGTCGGACGGGCGCAGGTCGAATGGACGCATCGCGTGCGCGACGATCTCGAGAGCTACCGCGCCGCGCTGATGTGGCTCATCGAGAAAGGTCGTTCGGCCGACGCCTGTGAGATCGCCTGGAGTCTATTCTTCTTCTGGGCCATCCGTGGGCATGCAGCCGAGGGTCAATGGTGGTATGAGCAGATCCTGAATCATCCGTCTCTTCCGCTGGCTGTCGAATCGAGAGCGCTCATGGGAGCAGGCGGGATGCGATACGCGCAGGGAGACCTCACGGCTGCGCGCACGTTGCTGACACGGGCGCGCGCGGTCGTCGATGGCACCGAGGACAAGGAGATCGCCGCGCACGTCGATCACATGCTCGGACGCGTCGAGTACGCACTTGGCGACACTGATGCGGCTGGCCGCTCGTTTACTGACAGCAGGGCAGGGTTCCGTGCCCTCGCGCGCCCCTGGGGCAATGTGCTTGCCCTGAACGGGATGGCCTGGGTCGCGCTCGCGACTGGTGACTTCGGTGGGGCGGAACGCCTGCTGGATGAAGCGACCTCGGAGGCAGAAGATGTCGGTCCGTGGTTCCTGGCGTTGACCCAGAATGTTCGCGCCATGGCCTCGGTTCAACGCGGCAAGGCCGATGAAGCGATCACCTGGGTGCGCGACAGCCTCATCAGTATCCGCGAGCTCCAGGACAAGTTCGCGTTCGCGTACGCGCTGGTCCCGCTCGCCGCCGCCGCAGTGCTCAAGGGCAACGACGGATGGGCCGCGCGGATCCTGGGCGCCCGGGACGCCGTCGCGGAACGCACCGGAACCGTCATCGTTCACAGATCGGTTCTCAGTCTCAGAGAGCTCTCGGAGCGGAAGGCGCGTGGCCGCCTCGGCGACGCCCACTGGGCCCGTGCGTATG
>DASXWF010000546.1:0-3767 GCA_036503835.1 Polyangiaceae bacterium
GGCTGGGATGGCTCTAACCCGAGTTAATGAAAATGACAATCACTTTCATTTCTAACCAGTGAAAGTGACTTGCACTTGCAGCGGAAAGCTACGCCGGTAGCCGGCCCGCCGGCTCGCGCGCTTCACCCTCGGGCGTGATGAGCGCGCACGGATGCCCCTCGCCTCCACGGCGGCGAGCGCTTTCGCCTCGCCGTCACGCCCGATCCGCCACGTTCAAGACGGGTCGGCGGCGAGAAAGTAGAGCACCGCCATGCGCACGGCGACGCCGGCCTCCACCTGATCGAGGATCGCGCTCTCGACTCCGTCGGCCACGTCGACGGCGAGCTCGAGACCGCGGTTCAGCGGGCCGGGGTGCATGACGATCGCGTTCGGCTTGGCGAGCCCGAGCCGCTTGCGGTTGAGCCCGAAGACTTGCGCGTACTCGCGCAGCGAGGGGATGAGCGCGGCGCCGAGTCTCTCGCGCTGGATGCGCAGCATCATCACGACGTCCGCGCCCTCGAGCGCCGGCTCGATGCGATCGAACGTCGGCACGCCGAGTCCCGCCGGATCGCGCGGCAAGAGCGTGCGCGGCCCGGCGAGCCGTACGTTCGCGCCGAGCAAGCGCAGCAACAGCGTGTTCGAACGTGCCACGCGGCTGTGCAGTACGTCTCCGCAGATCGCGACGGTCAAGCCCTCGAACCCGCGCGCGAGCCGGCGGCGCATCGTGAAGGCGTCGAGGAGCGCCTGGGTCGGATGCTCGTGCATGCCGTCGCCCGCGTTCACCACGGGCGCTCGCGTGCGGCTCGCGACGTAGTGCGGTGAACCGGACGACTCGTGCCGGATCACGATCACGTCCGCGTGCATGGCGTCGATGGTCGCGACCGTGTCCCGGAGCGACTCGCCCTTGCTCATGCTGGAGGACGAACCGCCGAGGTTCACGACGTCCGCGCTCAGGCGCTTGCCGGCGAGCTCGAAGCTCGTGCGCGTGCGCGTCGACGCCTCGAAGAACAGGTTGATGACCGTCTTGCCGGAGAGGGCGTTCACCTTCCGCGTCGGCCGCCGGCTGAGCTCGTAAAATTCCTCCGCCTTGTCGAGGAGCGCGAGCACGGTTTCGCGATCCAGTCCTTCGATGCCGAGCAGGTGCCGGAGGGGGCGCGCGGTGGCCAAAGCGGGCCCCGGTCTAGCACTCTCTCGCGGCAATCCGAAAGCCGGCCCCACTTCGACGGAAAACGTGGCTCTCGGGCCGACCACGCACCCACTGCAGAGCCTCGCATTCTTTGCGCCCATGTAGCAGGTCGCCCTCCTCGGGGTGCGTAGCGAAATCCGGGGAAATCTTCGAGGTGGAAGGGAGTCGGTGTGGGCATACAACTTGCATTTCCACACAGATTCCATGCCGTTCAAGCCCGAGCTCCGCCGCTCGTTTCGTTGGTTGGCGGTTTCGTTCCTGGGGCTGACGGGGTTTTGGGGGTGCGCGGACGACACTCGCTCGGTGCGTGGCCTCGGCGGCTCATCACTGCGGCCGGGCGAGCTTCCCGAGCCTTGCGCGATTCCGGCGCAGGGCTGCCCGTGCGACGAGGAGGGCGCGACGGCCGAGTGCGGAGAGACGATGGGGAGCGACGGCGACCAGGTCACCTGTTCGATCGGCCGCCGCACCTGCGAAGACGGCAGCTGGAGCTCGTGTTCGGGGTCGCGCCTGGAGCAGAAGTCGGCGCGCGCGCGGGCCGTCGGTCTGCGCACGCTCGGCCAGGGGGAGCGCGGTCCCTGTCCGGAGGACTACGAGGACATCGAGTGCGATCCGTACTGCTACGCGCAGGTGGACGAACCCGACTCCGAGCTCGATGTCCCGCCGAACTTCGACGTGACCCCGGAAGGGCTCACCATCGTTCAGACGGGCGCGGGCACCTGCGAATCAATCGAGCTCACGGCCTCGTCGACGACGATGACGGTGACGGCGCTCAATCCGGTGGCGGTGCGCGAGGGCAACCCCATCACGTTGCGCGTGGCGCAGGTTCCGACACGCTGCCTGACGCCGCCGTTCGCCGCGAAGTACGTCGTCGATGCGCCGGACCGCGCGCGCGCCACCGGCACCCTCAACACCAACGGCACGCTGGAGCTGCTCTCGGCGACGGCCGGCCCGCTCGTGGTCACCGCCTACGCAGGCGGCCGGAGCGACTCGGTCACGATCGACGTGAGGGTCCGCATCGTCGACACGGTGGGGGTGCCTCCGGACGTGACGGGCGGCAGCTACCGCAACGACTTCTACGACGCGATGAACGCGCCGCGCGTGGGGAGCGTCGCCAGCACCGCGACCTGGCTCTATCCGTACGAGGGAACGTACTTCCCGCTCGGGCTCCTGCCGCCCGTGATCCAGTACAAGTACTCGGCGGCCGGGGACGCCGCCGGCACGGACGCCGTGCGCCTGTCGCTGCGCTACCCGGCCGGCTCGAGCTACGAGGCCGCCGCCTTCGACTATGCGCTCGTGCTGACGGAGACGAACTCCGTGCACCGCGGAATCGGCAAGGCCGAGGCCAAGGATCCGCAGCTCGTCGTTCCGCCCGCGGCGTGGGACGCGTTCGAAGAGACGGCGCGCGGCAACGACGCGACGCTGAGCGTCGAGCGCCGGCGCGGCGACGGCGTGCTCGAGGCGCCCGTCACGCGGAACATCCATTTCGTGAACGGGCAGCTGAAGGGCACGGTGCTCTACAACTCCTACAACTCCACCATCGCCGGCTCGACCTCGACCAACGTCATCGGCGGCGTGCTGCGGATCGCGCCGGGGCAGGCGGAGCCCTCGGTCGCGGTTCCGGCCACGCAGGGCAAGTGCTCGGTGTGTCACAGCGTGAGCTCGGACGGCAGCACCCTCGTCCTCGCGAGCGGCGACGGGACGAACGGCAGTGGCTGCAGCGGTGCGCTCGGCGGGAGTACCTCCGGCGCCGTGTCCGAGCTCTACCGCGGCAACTCCTGTTCGTTCGACGTGGACGGCCCCGCCCCGCTCGAAATCGCCTCCTATCCGAAGACCCGCATCAACCAGTACACGTTCGTCTGGAGCGCCCTCTATCCCGACGGGTCGTTCGCCCTCACGAACGCCTGGAACAACCTGGGCAACAACGGCGACAAGCTGCTCGGGACGACTCCGCAGGGCTCCGACTACCGCGCGTCCTCCCTGCTCGCGCGCCTCTCCGACGGGGACCGCCTGTGGAGCGACAGCGCGCCGAACATGGCGGTGACGCCCACGTTTTCTCACGACGGCCGCAAGGTCGCGTTCAACGTGAGCCGGTTCGCGGACTTGAAGCGCGACATCGTGCTGAGCGAGATCGGCGCGTGCGATCGCTTCACCCCCGGCGGCCTCGTGATCAGCGAAGTGTCCGCGTGCCAGAGCTTCGCGGGCACGGCCAACCGGGATGCGGTCGAGATTCGAAACGAATCGACGATCGCCCGGAACCTCGCGAACTACACGATCCGCGGCGGGACGAACGGGACGACCGCCTGCAGCCCGGCCTGGACCGTGAACACCGAGAACTGCGGGACGACGACGGTCGCTGCCGGTGAGAGTCTGATCTGCACGCGCTCGGCCAGCTGCCTGTCGGACGAGGGAGGCAGGGTTCAGCTCTACGACGCGGCCGGGACGGCGGTTCCGGGTACGCTCACCAGCACCTACTCGAGCTGCAGCGCGACGGTGTCGAGGCTGGTTCGTCGCTGTGACGGGAGCTTCACGACCCAAACCGGCGCCGCCAACGACGCCAGCAACGACCGCTGCGGCGGGTTGGACTCGATCGAGCTTCGCAACG
>DASXWF010000547.1:0-2383 GCA_036503835.1 Polyangiaceae bacterium
TCGGCTCAGGCCGCGTGGGCCTTCTCGAGCTCTTTCTTCGCGAGCTCCTCGAGCTTCAGCGCGTCCGCGTAGAACGCGCGGATGCCCTCGTTGAGCTTGTCGGTGCCCATGGCGTCCTGGTTGTGGAGCCAGCGGAAGATCTTCTCGTCCATGGGCTGGCGCGGCACGTCGGCGGCCTTGGCCTGTTCGACCGAGAGCTTGCGCGGGAGCTCGCCGTCCGCCTTCTGGAGCTTCTCGAGCAGGTCGGGGCTGATGGTCAGGAGATCGCAGCCGGCGAGCTCGGTCACCTGCTCGACCTTGCGAAAGCTCGCGCCCATCACCTGCGTCTTGTAGTCGTACTTCTTGTAATACGTGTAGATGCGCTCGACGCTCTTCACGCCCGGATCTTCCGCGATCGGGATGTCGTCGACGCCCTTGGCCTTCTTGTACCAGTCGTAGATGCGCCCGACGAACGGCGAGATCAGCGTCACCTTCGCCTCGGCGCAGGCGACCGCCTGAGCGAAGCTGAAGAGCAGGGTCATGTTGGTATGGATGCTCTCCTTCTCGAGCTGCTCGGCGGCACGAATGCCCTCCCACGTCGAGCCGAGCTTGATCAGGATGCGCTCGCGCGGCACGCCCGCCTGCTCGTAGAGCGCGATGAAGCGGCGCGCCTTGGCGATGCTGGCTTCGACGTCGAAGCTGAGCGTCGCGTCGACCTCGGTGGAAACCCGGCCCGGAACGATCTTCAGGATCTCACAGCCGAAGTTGACCGCGAGCTTGTCCATGAAGGCCGCGATCTTCTGCTCCTTGTCGCCGCTCTGCTTGGCGGCGAAACCGATCGCCTCGTCGACGAGCGGCTTGTACTTGGGCATCTGCGCCGCCTTGTAGAGGAGCGAGGGATTGGTGGTCGCGTCCTGCGGCTTGTACTTGACGAGCGCTTCGATGTCGCCGCTGTCGGCGACGACGGTGGTGAACTTCCGCAGCGATTCGAGCTGGGTCATCTGGGTTCTCCTCTTCTCTTTCTCCGGCAAGACTGCTCCCCGGAGCCCCGGCGTGCAAGCAGGCCGCGGCGGCGGTCCGCAGCGCGAAACGGCCGTTTCACGGGGCGCTCTTGCCGGGGCCGGAAGCCGCGGCGCCGGCGGCTCCCGCCGGGGCGGCCGCGGGCGCGCCTTCCTTGGGCGCGAGCAACCTCGTGAGCCCTTCGCGCACGTTCGGCTGCGTGAGCGGATCGGCCACGGCGCGCTCGACCAGGCTCTTGCCCTCCGCGCCGCCGACGCGCAAGAGCGCGCTGCCGGCGGAGATCGCGGCGCTGACCAGCGACTCCTCGTCGGCCGTCGCGCGGTAGAGCGCGAAGAAGGTGCGGAGCTCCGCGAGCTCGGCCGGAGTCGCCAGCGTTTCGAGGGCTCGCGCGGCGCGCTCGACGTCTTCGGTCGTGTTCGCGGGATCGTTCAGGTGGCGCGCGAGCAGGGGCGCGGCGCGCTGCTCGCCGAGCGCGCCCAGCGCGTCCGCCAGCGGTCCGACGGGGGGCGGTGTCTCCCCCGAAACGAAATCGTAGTGACGGGCGAGTGCCGAAAGCATGAACTCCTCCCCGTTACGGCGCGCAGCGAGCAGCTTCGAGGCGGACGCGCGGAGCTCGGGCGGCAGACGTCCGTCGCGCACGAAGGCGATCAGGATGCGCGTGACCTCGGGATCGTCGAGCTTGGCGAGCTGATCGAGCAGGAGCTTCTCGGCGGCGGCCGTGTTCGGATCCAGCCGCGCCAGGCTCTGCTCGATCTGCTGCGCGAGCGTGCCGCGCGCCTTGCCGCCCGAAACGCGCAGGCCGCCCGCTCCCACGGAGCAGACCACGAGCTTCGCGCCGAGATCGAGGATGGGTCCCGCCCCGCCCTGCGCGTCGTACAGGTGCACCTTGCCGGTCGCGTCGCAGAACACGAAACCCGACGCCGCCGCGGCGCCACCGACCGTGTCGCCCTGGAAAGCGTCGGTCCAGAGCAGGCGCTGATCCCGCCCGGAGAACGCGTACACGACGCGGAAGTACGTCGCCGCGTAAGCGTCGCTCGCGAGCACGACCGCGTCGCCCTTCGACTCCGGCGCAGCGAACACTCGAATCTTCGCCGTCGCGGTGCGATCGACCGGGGCCGGCTCGACCCCGCTGCCCAGCCAGACGGGCGTGCCCGGCAGCTCGCGCGGCTCGAACTCGAAGCGCGTGGCCTGAAACGACTCGGCGAAGCGGATCTTCGAATCGAAGCGCACGAGCGCGATCTGACCGAAGTAGAGCGTCCCCCCGAGGTCGAGCGCGTGGCTCACGAGATCGCGCGCGAGCACGCGTCCTATCTCGCTGCCCGTCCCGAGCTCGATGGCCGAAACGTACTGCCCGCCCCACGGCACGAACGCGACGCCGGCGCGC
>DASXWF010000548.1:0-2590 GCA_036503835.1 Polyangiaceae bacterium
TACCAGGAGCTGAAGCCCCGCTTCGGCGCCGTAGAGTTCGACGTGAAGCAAAACATCGGCAAGCGCTACGCGCGCATGGACGAAGCCGGCTGTCCCTTCTGCTTCACCATCGACGGCGACACCGCCAAAGACCAATCGGTCACGGTCCGCGAACGTGACACCTGCGCCCAAGAGCGCGTCGCGCTCGACAAGGTCAGCGCCTACCTCGCCGAGCGGATCTTCGTTTAGCTTTCAGGTGGTTACGTGGTCAGGTGGCACGCGGCCACCTCGCCCACCTCGCCCACCTCGCCCGCCCGCACTGTCGCCATACGCGCGACCCGATCCGTCCTCTTCTGGGTGGCCCCAGGGGATTGCTCCCCCAGGGCTCCCGCGGATCCGGACGTGCGGATTTCCCGCATCCGGTTCGTCAAGTAACGGGTTCGCTACGTGCGTAGATGGAGTGGACGACACGCGTCGGCGGCAGAGGCATCGCCTCGAGCAGCCGACCCATTCGCTCCCAGGTCCATCGCGACCGCCAAGAGCGCCGCTGAAGCCACTTGAACCAAATCCGTCTCACGCGGTCACGGAGCGCCGCTAGTGCGCGACCGTTGCCGGTGAGGCCGTAGTAGGCATAGTGACCCCGTAGCTTCCTGCTCAGTTGCTTGTGTTGTGCATCGATAGGGGTGTGCCGGTACCTTCTGCACCACATCGAGATGCGGTGCAGTGCGCGTTTGAAGCGGTCCTTTGCCGTCTTTCTCTTCACCACCCAGTTGCCCTTCAGGGACCGGCCCCAGAAGTGCGTGAAACCGAGAAGGTCAAAACTCCCAGCGCCTGACTTGCCGCCTTGCGGCGGTGTCCTCGGCCGTTCGAATTTGACCAGTCGCGTCTTTCCCGGGTGAAGTCGCAGGCCGTACTTCGCGAATCGCTTCGGGAGCACTTCTGCGAATTTGCGTGCATCTACCTCTCTCTCGAAGACCACGACGAAGTCATCCGCAAAGCGGATGAGTGTGGCCTCCCCGCGCAAGCGCGGTTTCACTTCGCGCTCAAACCAGAGATCGAGGGCGTCGTGCAAGTAGATGTTCGCGAGCAACGGCGAAATGACTCCGCCTTGCGGCGTTCCGGTTTCAGGGTGATAGACGCACCCTTTCTCCATCACGCCAGCCTTGAGCCACTTACCTATCAGTCGAGTCAACACACCATCACGTACCCTCTGGCTCAGCGCTTCACGGAGTTTCGTGTGGTCGACGGACCCGAAGAAATCTTCGATGTCCGCCTCAAACACCCAGCCTCCGCGTGCATCCATCGTTGCATGCCAGAGCTGCTGAAGCGCTTGGTGAGCGCTCCGCTTGGGCCGAAAGCCATACGAGCAGTCCAAGAAGTCCTGCTCGTAGACAGCCTCCAGCGCCATCGCCACCGCCCTCTGCAGGACCTTGTCCTCGAAGGTCGGTATCCCGATCGGTCGCGTCTTGCTCCCGTCCCCCTTCGGAATGTGCACCCGCCGCACGGGCGGCGCCCGGTAGCGCTCGCCTGACTTCGCCCGGTCCAGTAGCGACCGGAGGTTCCCCTCCAGGTTCGCCGCGTACTCGGTCGCCGTCATGCCGTCCACCCCCGGCGCGCCGTCCTTGCGCGTGCGCTCGTAGGCTTCCTTCATCCAGTCGATGTCGATGTGATGCGCCAGCGTCGTCAGCGGCGCCGCACGCACCTGTTTCGCCAGTGTCGCTATCCGCTCGAGTTTCGTTGAGACACTTGAGACCGTCCGGGAGCCCTGTGTCCCCCCGGTCGACCCGACGCCCGAGGTCGTCGCCATCTTTCCCTCCAGTGGTTCCGTCACCCGGCAGCCCCTTCCCTCTGCGGGGTCGCCCGGGCCGTGCTTCCCCCGCTTCGTCGGTCATATGGGCTGCTCCGACTCCCCGCCGACCGTCCCGCTCCGCCCCGGTTGTCCCGTTGCTCGGCGGTACCCGGCGCCATGTGGGCCGCCGGGAATCGGCAGGGTCTCCCTAGGTTCCTGGGGAGCCCTCTTGGGTGTGTGCCGCGGTCCAGGACCCCGGCCGGGCCACCACACCTCGCGCTATCGGTGCGGCTGATGCTGTCCCCGGGAGCGACAACTCCGAGGACCCCGACGATGAGAAACTTTTCGGGGCTATCTCCGTGGCCTCGACCCTCGCTGTCTACGCTTCGCAGTCCGCCTCCCGTTTCCGGTTGTGCGCCCCACGCAAGACTCGCTTCCGGCTGGTCCGCTAACCTCTACCGGGCGGGATTGGTTCCCGCAGGGCTCCTACGAAAGGTTTCCGCTCTCGCTTCCCCCTTCCCCAGGCTTTGCCTGGCGCAATGTCGCCTGTTGCCGATCAGATCCCCGCGACGAACGCCGCCACCTGCGCCAGGATCTCCGGCGCCATCGTCTCCGCGATCATCCCGTACTCCGCCGGCGCCCCCGTGACCGCGTGCTGGAACAGGTGATTCAGCCCCTGCGCTTCCTGGACGGTGGCGCGGGCGTTGCCGGCCAGCGCCTGCCGCATCGGCGGCAGGTTGAGCTGGGGCAGCACCTGTAGGTCCAGGCTGCCGGTCAGCGCGAGCACGGGGACGGTGACGCGCGCGAGCACCGGCGCCGGAT
>DASXWF010000549.1:0-2746 GCA_036503835.1 Polyangiaceae bacterium
GCTCGCCGATCATCGTTTCTTGCAGGGGTCGCTCGCGCTCCGAAATCCTTACGTCGATCCGTTGAGTCTCTTGCAGGTGAGCCTGCTCGCGAAGAAGCGCGCGCTGCCCGCCGGGGACCCCCGCGCCGGTCTGCTCGATCAAGCGCTCGGCACGACGCTGAACGGCATCGCCCAGGCGATGCGAAACACCGGCTGAGCGCGCCCGCGCGCGCCGCCCGCTCCGCGCGCGGCGCTTCGACTTCGTTTCCTCGGCGCCGCAAAAAGCCTCGAAGCGCGAAATCGGCGCGCGCTCATGAAAAGCGCGCGCACGCTGCGACCGAGATCGAGTACAGATCGTGCCCTGGCGATTCGACGGGGCGGGCACCATGACCTACGGCTCATGAAAGAACGCACGGTGGTGCTGCTGGTCGCGGCCGTTCAATTCGTGAACATCCTCGACTTCATGATGGTCATGCCGCTCGGGCCGGACTTCGCCGACGCGCTCGGCATGTCGACCTCGCACATCGGCTACCTGGGCGCCGCCTACACGTTCTCGGCCGCCGCCGCGGGCATCGCGGGCGCGGGATTTCTGGACCGCTTCGATCGGAGGAGCGCGCTCGCCGTGGCGATGCTCGGGCTCGTGATCGGGACGGCGGCGGGCGGCTTCGCCACCGGTTTTTACAGCCTGATCGCGGCGCGCCTGCTGGCCGGAGCGTTCGGGGGCCCCGCCACGTCGATCTCGCTCGCGATCATCGCCGACGTGGTGCCGCCGGAGCGGCGCGGCAAGGCGGTGGGTACGGTGATGACCGCATTCTCGCTCGCGTCCATCCTCGGCGTGCCCGCGGGGCTCGGCCTCGCCGAGTGGGCCGGCTGGCGCGCGCCGTTCTTCGGCGTCGCCGCGCTCGGGCTCCTGCTCACCGGCGCGGCGGTGTCGCTGATGCCGAAGCTGCGCGGGCACCTCGAAGCGGTGAACGCCGCCCCCGTCACGGCCGGCGCGAGGAACCTGCCGTTCGACTCGCTCACGAAGGCCACGCTGCTCAACACGGCTCTCGTGATGGTCGGCGTGTTCGCCGTCGTTCCGAACATCTCGACCTTCCTGCAGAAGAACGTCGGCTATCCGCGCGGCGGCCTCGACACGCTCTACCTCGTGGGTGGAACCGCGAGCTTTCTCGCCAATCGCGGCGTGGGCGCGCTCGTGGACCGCTTCGGCGCGACGCGACCGGTGCTGGGGGGCACGCTGGTCTTCGGGATTGCCCTGTATTTCGGCTTTCTGGACCCGGTCAGCGTCGATCACGTGATCTGGGTATTCCCGTTGCTCATGCTGTCGGCCACGCTGCGCGGGGTACCGCTCAACACGCTGGCCTCGCGCGTGCCGGCTCCCTCGCAGCGCGCCCGCTTCATGTCCGCGCAGAACGCCGTGCAACACATCGCCTCGGCGGTGGGCGCGCTCGGGGCGTCCGCGCTTCTCACCGCGGACGCGACCGGCCGCCTCTACGGGATGGAGCGCGTCACGCTGCTCGCGATCGGCATATCGCTGTTCGTGCCCCCGCTCGCCTCGTTCATCGAGCGGGGCGTACGCGAAAAGGAGCGCCAGCGCTCGGCGGGCGCGGCAGCGCCGGAGGCACGATCACCATCAGCAGAAAAATCCATGACTGGCGGGAGCGCCTCGGGCGCGCCGCGAGAACAAGACGTGTGAGCGTGGATTAGAGTCTTGCCCGTGCACTGCCGTCGGTGTACCGGTTGGCCTCTCGTGCGGGCCGTGGCTTTGCGAAAACTTCTGATCGGACTGTTCTTCTCGACCTTTGCCGGCTGCGGCGGGACACCCGAGCCCGCCGCCGATCCGAGTGAAGCGGACGGAGAATCCAAGGCGAAAATCGCCGACGGCGCGCCGGTGCAGGAGTCGGCGTCGCACAAGGTGCTGCCCTGGCGCTGCCGCAAGAGCAAGCCGCCGTGCATGCCGCCGCCCACCTTCGTCGACCGCCTGTGCCAGGACGTGTATCCGGACGTGGCCCTGCACATGTTCGCGCCCGGCACGCCCTGGCGTCGTTTTTACATGCTGCACAACGCGGACCCGTTCAATGCGTCGGGCGGGGCGTCGCTGATGGGCGAGAAGATGCGGCGCGGCGAGGAAGTGATCGCGCTCCGCCGGCGCAACGCGCGGAGCGGAGTGCAGGTCTCGGACGTGGCGGGCTGGGACGTGCTGCGCTGGAACGGCGCCTGCGCCTCGATCCACGACGGTGAGTTCACGACCGACGAGCCGAACACCGTCGGCAACGCGCACATCGAATGGCGCGCGCTCGGCGTGGAGAGCCGTCAGGCGCTCGAAGCGGACCCCGAATTTCAGGAAGTGTACGAGGCGCGAAGAAAATCGTGCAAGGGCATCAGCATCGGACGCGTCAGCGCCGACTGCGAAGAGTACGACAAGAAGCTCACGCAGGAGATCGTCCGCCAGGTGCGAAGCGGCACGAAACTCCCTCCCCCCAAGAAGATCCCGTAGGGAGGCGCCCGGCGCGGAGCGCGCGGGGCGTGGCCGTTCCGCCCGAGCGCCGCTTTGCGGACCGGGCCCTGGTACGCGATAGTTACGGGATGCGCTTCTCTCGGATTTTTCCGCTCCTGGGCATCGCGCTCGCGACCACCCTCGCCTGCGACTCCGGCAACGACTCGAGTGACGACGACGCCGCGGGTGACGGCGGCACCGGCGCGAGCGGCGGAAGCTCCGGCGCGCCCCCCGCGGGCAGCGCGGGGACGACGACCGCAGGCAACGCAG
>DASXWF010000550.1:0-1651 GCA_036503835.1 Polyangiaceae bacterium
GTCCGAGCGGTACGAGGCGCGCTTCTCTTCGTCGCCCTGCTGGTTCACGATCGTGCCGACGCTCATGCCGAGGAACTTGTAGATGCGGAAGAGGTTCTGGAAGGTGATCGTCGCCATGGTGCGACTCTCTTCCTGAATCCTCACGTTCTCTTTGGCCTCGACCGCCTGGTGCAGGCCGTCGCTCCAGCGCCGTCCCGGCAGCACGCGTCCGGTGAACTCGTCGATGATCAGCACCTTGCCGTCGGGGCTGACCATGTAGTGCTGGTCGCGCTTGTAGAGGGCGTGCGCGCGCAGCAGCTGGTTCATGATGTGCAGCGTCTGGACGTTGACCGGGTCGTACAGGTTGCCGATCCCGACCGCCTTCTGCACGTGTTCGACGCCCTCGTCGGTGAGCGTCGCGCTGAAGCCCTTCTCGTCGACGTTGAAGTGCTCGTCCTTGCGCAGGCGGGCGACCACCTCGTTCAACGACTTGTAGGAGTCGCTGGCGGCGTCGGCCGGCCCGCTGATGATGAGCGGGGTGCGTGCCTCGTCGATCAAGATCGAGTCGACCTCGTCCACGATCGCGTAGTTCAGCGGGCGCTGCGTGTAGTCGAGCGCCGAGTACTTCATGTTGTCGCGCAGGTAGTCGAACCCGTACTCGTTGTTCTGCCCGTAGCAGATGTCCGAGCGGTACGAGGCGCGCTTCTCTTCGTCGCCCTGCTGGTTCACGATCGTGCCGACGCTCATGCCGAGGAACTTGTAGATGCGCCCCATCCACTCGGCGTCGCGCTTGGCGAGGTAGTCGTTGACCGTGATGACGTGGACGCCCTTGCCCTCGAGCGCGTTCAGGTAGACGGGCAGGGTCGCCACCAGCGTCTTGCCTTCGCCCGTTCGCATCTCGGCGATGGAGCCCTTGTGAAGCACCGCGCCGCCGATCAGCTGCACGTCGTAGTGCCGCATCTTGTTGACGCGGCGTGACGCCTCGCGGCAAACGGCGAACGCCTCCACCAAAATGTCATCGAGCGTCGCGCCGTTGTCGAGCTTCTGCTTGAGCTCCGGGGTCTTCGCCTGGAGCTCTGCGTCCGACAGCTTCTCGAGCCCCGGCTCGAGGGCGTTGATCGCCGCTACGAGCGGTTGGATGCGGCGGATCGCGCGCTCATTCGAGGTGCCGAAGACCTTTTTGGCAATCCAGGTGAACATAGGGAACGCGGCAACCTAATCCCTTGGGCGGGCCCACGCCAGGGGGGCCCGAGCGCCGGCCGAACGAGCCTCCGGCGTGCCCCGCGCCGGGAGCGCCCCGGGACGGCCATGCTAACCTCTTTCGCATGGTTGGGAACAGGAAGGTCGCCCTTCGGCTGCTGTTTTCGAGGGGCGTGGTGCTCGGTGTACTGCTCGTCGCGGCGGGGAGTTGTGGGGGGCGCAGCGTCGGATCGGTCCCCGACACTGGGAACGAGCCCGAGAAGGACTGCTTCACCCTTTGCAAGGAGGCGAAGGCCGAGCGCTGTCCCGGAACGGGCGACAAGAACTGCGAAGACGACTGCCTGAAGGAAGATTTCGTGGTTGAGGTGACGGGCTGTCGCAAGGAGCTCGACGACTCGCTCCGCTGTAGCGCGAGCTTGGACGACATCTGCGACATTCCGAGGAGCTGCGCTCGCGAGATCAAGGCACAGCT
>DASXWF010000551.1:0-16230 GCA_036503835.1 Polyangiaceae bacterium
CATGGCGCTCGACTCCGAGGACTGCCTGCACCTGTCGGGCAACATGCACAACGCTCCGCTCGTCTACTACCGCATGGAGCGCCCCTTCGACATTTCGTCGCTCCAGGTCGTGCCCTACATGACGGGGCTCAACGAGTCGAGCTGCACGTACCCGGACTTCTTCACCGGGCCGCTCGGCGAGCTCGTGTTCATGTACCGCTTCGGTTCGAGCGGCAGCGGCAATCAAATCTTCAACAGCTACGACACGGAGACCAAGATCTGGACGCGCCTGCTCGGGCAACCGCTGCTCGACGGCGAGGGCGCGAACAACGCCTACCTGGTTTCGCCCGTCCAGGGGCCCGACGGCTACTTTCACATCACGTGGGTCTGGCGCGCCACGCCGAACGCCGAAACCAACCACGACGTGGGCTACGCCCGCTCGCGCGACCTCGTCAATTGGGAGAACGGGCTCGGCCAGCCGCTGACGATCCCGATCAAGCTGAGCAGCCCCGCGACCGTCGATCCCGTGCCGCAGTACGGCGGCGTGATCAACAACAACACGAAGATCGGCTTCGACGCGGAAGGACGCGCGGTCGTCGTCTATCACAAGTACGATTCTCAGGGGAACACGCAGCTCTACAACGCGCGCGTCGAGAACGGCGCATGGGTGCGGCACCAGACGACGAACTGGTCCTATCGTTGGAACTTCAGCGGCGGCGGCACGCTGGTGTTCGAAGTCGAGATCGAGCCGATTCAGGTGCACCCGAACGGGCAGATCACCCAGCGCTTCTACCGCATCGATCGCGGCTGGGGCGCGTACCTCATCGATCCGGTGACGCTCACGGCCATCGAGGAAATCGATCCGCCGCTCCCCTATCCACGCCACCTCGACGTTCCGGAATCGACGACACCCGGCATGCACGTGCGCTGGGCCTTCGACTCCGGAAGCGGCGACGATCCGGACGTCCGATACATGTTGCGCTGGGAATCCCTCGACTCCAACCGCGACATGCCGCGCGAGACCATCCCACCACCCACCCAACTCAGGCTTTATGCGATCAAGAGCTCGGCCCTCGCACTCGCGCCGGAATGACCGCGCGCGCGCGCCGGCCGGGCGCGAGGCTCGCGGCGCGCCCCGGCGGGGCTCAGAATCGACCGCGGAAAACGGCCGTCGCGCCCTGGCCCCCCGCCACGGGCTCGACGGACAGCGCTTTCACCGCGGCCGGTGGCTCGGAGGACGCGCCGCGCACGATGAGCAGGACTCCCGCCGTGACGAGCGCCGCCGCGCCGACACCGATCAGCGTGGTGGACGCCGTGTACTTCATGTCCACGGAGTCCACCTGCTCCGAGGTGCAGTTCGGTTTGCACTCGGCCGTCAGGTCGTCGTACTCGTCGTCCGCGAGAACCCTGAGGATCACGCCGCCGCCCAGCGTGAGCAGGCCGGCGCCGCCGATCAGGTACAGAGGCAGAGGCGAGGCGGGTCGCGACGCGTCGGCCGGACGCGCCGTGCCTGCGGGCGTCTCCGGGGCTGCTGCGGAGTCCGGTTTGCGAAAGTCGGCCCACACCACCTTGTTGCGTTCGCCCTCGGCGAGCAACGTCCGCACGCTGAGCGGCTCCCGACCCGGGATCCGAAACACGAAGTCGTGCACGCCGGGATCGAGCGGCAACGCGAGGCCGTCCAGGCGATCGCGAGCGGCTCCGCCGTCGACCTGCACGGCCACGTCCACCAACTCCTCACCGCGTTCACCGCGTGCCCGGAGCACGACCGACGGCAGGCTGGCCTGCGTCTCGCTGTAGCCGTCCGTGCACTCTTTCGCGATGAATTTGGGGCAAATCGGCTGCGAGCAGCGGATGAAGGCCGCGCTCGCGGCGCTCAGCTTGCCGGTCTTGCGAAACTCCTGCGCCTGCTCGAACTCCTTCGCGCACTCGGCGACGTCCCCTTCGGACTTCGCGTCGCCGCTCGCGGCAGGCTGCGCCGGAGTCGCCTCCGTTTGAGCCCGGCTCGTGGCGCTCGCACACAGAATCAGCGACACGATCAGCACACCCGGCCAGCGTCCGTTCCTCGACAGCATGTTTCGTTGACTCCCGAGCGCACGATAACTCAACGCGCGCGCAATGGGAACAAGTGCGTCGAGCTCGGAGCACGACTCTCTTCGACTCGACTCGGACAACTCGCCTCGGGGTGGCAGTAGTCGCTCGACCTACACACGAACGTTTCGGAGCAGTCCTCATGTCAGTGCGTGGTGCATGGCCGTTTCTTCTGTCGACGATCCTGAGCGTCAGCTCGTGCGCTCCGGATCTATCCGTCCTCATGCGCGGCGACGGCGGCGCTTCGGGATTAGGAGGCACGAGCGCCGGCACGAGCGCGGGAACGGCGCACGACGGCGGTCGCGGCGGCAAGAGCGGTGCCGCCGGTGCGGCGGGCGGCTGCATGGATTGCGCCGGAGCGAGCGCGAACGGCGGCGATCCGCAGGGCGGCACGACCAGCGCGGGCGGTCAGGGCGACGAAGCCGGAGCGCCCACGACCGCCGGTAGCTCGGGCGTCGGGCAGAGCGGACACGGCGGAAGCGGTGCCGGCGGAAGCACGAACGGCGGTGACGCGGGAATGCCCGCTGGAGACGCGGGAGAGGGAGGAGCGCCGCCGGTCGATTGCACTCCCGAGCCCGAACCGGGAGCGCCGCCCGTGCTGCGCTACGCCTTCGACGAAGACTCGGGAACGACGGCGGCGAACGCGGCGGGCGAAGGCGAAGCCACGCTGACCGGCGCAGTATGGACGGACGGCCGCCTGGCGTCGGGAGTCGAGTTCTCCGACGCCGAGCAATACGTGACGTTGCCACCGGACATCCTGCTGGACCGCGCGGCGCTCACGGTGGCGGCCTGGGTTCGGCTCGCCGCGAATCCCGTCAACTCGGTGCTGTTCGATTTCGGAAGCGCCGCCGACAATCGGCTCTACCTCGAGATGAACGTGTCCGGAGGCATGCGCCTCGGCGCGCAGACGAGCGCGGGCGCGAGCGCGCAGATTTCGAGCTCGATGATCCTGCCGCGCAACGCCTGGAAGCACGTCACGGCCGTCATCGCCGGGGGCGAAGCGGCGCTGTACGTCGACGGCTTGATGGTCGCGCGCGGAGCGTTCGCGATCCTGCCGCGGGACCTCGGGGCGACGAGCGAGAACTGGATCGGGCGCTCGCACGCGAGCAGCGTCAACCTGAGCGGCACCGTGGACGAGCTCCGCGTCTACGATCGAGCGCTGCCCTCTCCGGAAATCGCCCAGCTTGCGCCGCCCGGCGACGATTACCTCTACTTCCCCTTCGACGAGACGTGCGGCGACGAAGCCCACGACATTTCGAACCGCGCGCTCGTCGGGACCCTACCGAACGGCGGCTCGTGGACCGACGGGCGCCTCGGCAAGTCGCTCGTGCTCGACCGCGCGGCGAGCCAGTACCTCGTGCTGCCCGACGGAGTCGTCGAAGACTGCGACGACTTCACGCTCGCGCTCTGGGCGTGGATGGCGCAGCCCGCTCCCGCCGAACGCCTCATCGACTTCGGCCAGAGCCGGCGCACCTTCCTCTACCTCACGCCCAAGACGTCCAACGGCGGCGTCCGCTTCGCCATCAAGCTCGACGGCGACGAGAACGACTCCAACGCCGAGCAGTTCCTGAGCACGACCACCGCGCTACCCGGCGGCTTGTGGCAACACGTCGCCGTCGTGCTCGAGAACGGCACCGGCCACCTCTACGTCAACGGCGCGCAGGTCGCCGAGGGCAGCATCGCCCTCAGACCTTCCGACCTCGGCAGGACCGTCATGAACAGCGTCGGCCGCTCGCAGTACTTCGATCACCCCTACCTGGCGGCGCGCATCGACGACCTCAGGATCGCTTGTCGCGCCTACACGGCGGGCGAGATCAAGATCATCGCGCTCACCGGCTCGTAACCTGGTGCGTTGGGGGCTGGGTTCCAGAGCTAGCCCTTGTGCATCCCCTCGAGCTTCGCGATCGCGCTTGGCAGGTCGGGGCGCTCGTCGAGCAGTCGCGCCAGCGGATCGCCGCTTTCCGCGAGGCGCGTCGGCACCGTCAGCATCGTGAAGCGCTTCGGGTCGAGGGCGACGTGGACTTCCTCCCAGTAGAGCGGCGTCGAGACGGTGGCTCCGGACCAGGCGCGCACCGAATAGGGCGCGACGATGGTGCGCGAGGGGCCGGTCTGGCCGATGTCGACGAGGGCCTTGCCGCCGCGCTTTTCGACGCGACGCTCGAGGGTCGCGAGCTTCGGGTGCCGCGCAACCACGAGCTGTCCGAAGAGCTCGCACAAGAGCTTCGCGGCTTCGAAGCCCACGCCCGGGCCGAGCGGCACGAGCACGTGCAGCCCCTTCTGGCCGGAGGTTTTCGGGTAGCCGACGAGGCCGCTCGCTTCGAGGATTTCGCGCAGCGTGAGCCCGAGCACCACCGCGCGCTCGAAGGGGTGATCGCCGATGTCGAAGTCGATGGTGAGAAAGTCGCACTCGTCGCGGGTCTCTTCGCGGCAGGCGAGCACGTGGAGCGGGATCGTGCCGAGGTTCGCGAGGTAGGCGAGCGCGTCCACGTCGTCGAGCAAGAACACGGTCTTGTCGCGCTTCTCGCTGTCCTCCGCTGCCGCGAGCACGCCGCGGCGCAACCATTCCGGCGTGCCCTGCGGGATGTTCCACTGGTAGAAGCTCTTCCCGCGGATGCCGTCGGGGTAGCGCACCATCACGACCGGACGCTCGCGCAGGAACGGCAACATCGCCGGCGACACGGCGCGGTAGTACTCGATGAGGTCGCCCTTCGTGTAGCCCTCGTCGGGCCAGAACACCTTGTCGCGGTTCGAGATCGTCACGCGCGATTTCGCGGGTGAAGGCGCTCGCTGCTCGCGCGCCGGCTCGGGGGCCTCGAGCTCCACCTCCTCTTCCCCGGTCGCGGGCTCCGGCAACTGCGAAGCTTCGATCGCCTCGTCCGGAGGCATGGCCCGGCACGCGTCCGGGGCGATGTCCGCCCTGATGCCGCGGAAGACCGGGTGGCGCAGGTGGGCGTCCGGCGTGAAACCCTGGAATCGCACGCCCACGACGAGCTCGGGGCGCACCCAGCGCGCGCCCTTGGCTTCCGCAGGTACGGGGCCGACTCCGGGAAACTCGTCGACCGCGAGCCCGGGCAGCGCCGCGAGCAGCCGATCGATCGTGTCGTCGTCGAGACCGCTGCCCACGCGCCCGCGGTAGCGGAGGCCGTCCTTGCCGTAGCTCGCGACGCACAGCGCGCCGAGGCGCGCGCGCGTGCCCTTGCCCGCGATCCAACCGATCACGACGAACTCGTCGTCGCGATCGCACTTGATCTTGATCCAGTCGTCGGATCGGGCGGGTCCCGGGCGGTAGCGCGACTCGCGGCGTTTCGCGACGACGCCCTCCAGCCGCTGCTCGCGGCAGAAATCGAACAGCCGCTCGCCGTTGCCGTCGAGGTGATCGAGTGAACGCACGAGCCCGCGTCCGCGCACCGTTTCGGCCAGGAGCTCCTTGCGGCGAACCAGCGGCACGTCACGTAGATCGCGGTCGCCGATCGCGAGCAGGTCGAAAACCAGGTAGGTGACCGCCACCTCCGCCTGCGCCCGCAGCACGTCGAACGGCCGCTCGGCGTGGATGCGCGGCCCGATGCGCGCAAAGCTCGGCCGCCCCTGCTCGTCGAACGCCACGATCTCCCCGTCGAGCACGAGGCGCTCCGGCGAGAGCGCCGCGACCGCGCGGGCGATCTCCGGGTACGTCGCCGTCGCCGAGCGGCCGTTGCGGTAGCGCAGCGCCACCGCTCCCTGATGCCGATCGGCGACGATGCGCACACCGTCGAGCTTGAGCTCGTAGATCCGCTCCGGATCGTCGAGGCGCCCGCCGTCCGTCGTGCACAGCATCGGCGTCATGCGCTCCGCTTGCAGCTCCCCCGCGGGCGCTCCGAGCGCGACGGCGCGCGCCACGAGCGTGTCCGCGAGCTCCGACCGCCGGGCGAGCTCCTCCACCGTGAGCCCGCCGAGCACGCTGCGCGGCTCTTCCGTGACGATGTCGCGCTTGCCGGAGTGGGCATCCTGCTTCTTGATGAGCAGCCACTGCTTGCCGTCCTCCTTGCTGCCCTTGCCGTGGCGGTGCCCGGTCTCGACCAGCGCGAAGCGCCCGCGCAACTTGAAACCCTCGAGCACGAAGTCGAGCTTGCCCTTGACGAGCCCCTCCTCCGCCGTGGTCTCGAGGTAGCGCACGCGCCCCCGGTCCCAGACGATCATCGCGCCAGCGCCGTAGTTCCCCTCCGGGATCACCTCCTCGAAATCGAGGTACTCGAGCGGATGGTCCTCGGTAAGGACGGCCAGGTGCTTCTCCGCCGGGTCGAGCGACGGACCCTTGGGCACGGCGAAACTCTTCAGAGTTCCGCCGATTTGCAGCCGGAGGTCGTAATGGCGGCGCGTCGCGTCGTGCAGGTGGCAGACGAAGCGGCCGTGGCGCGTGCTCCGACCGCTGTCCTTGCGTTCAGGGGCGAAAGGCTCGTTGGTGCGGAGCGGATCGCGCTTTCGCCGGTAATCGTCGAGCGGGTCGGCGAGGACAGGCGGATCGTGCGCAGAACTTTTCCTGGTTGCGATGCCCCCTTGTTAGCATTCGTTTCCTGCCCGAGAAATTCCCCATGGCTGCGCGCGCAATTGCCTCCGGAACCATCAGCTTCGGCCTCGTGTCGATCCCCTGCAAGCTCTTCACCGCCGCCTCGAGCGAGCAGGTGAGCTTCAACATGCTGCACAAGAAGTGCGGTGGACGCGTCAAGATGCAGTACATCTGCCCCACCGACAACGAAGTCGTGGAGCGCGCGGATACCATCAAGGGGTACGAGCACTCGCGCGGCCAGTACGTGCTCTTCAGCGAGGAAGAGCTGAAGGCCTTCGAAGCGGAGCGCTCGAACGCCATCGAGATCACCGAGTTCGTCCCGCTCGCCAGCGTGGATTTCGTCCACGTTGAAAAAAGCTACTACCTCGGCTCCGACAAGGGCGGTGACAAGGCGTATGTCCTGCTCGCGCAGGCCATGACGGCGAAGAAGATGGTGGCGGTGGGTCGCTGGGCGGCGCGCGGCAAGGAGCAGCTCGTGATCGTGCGGCCGCACCAGGACGGCCTGATCCTGCACCAGCTCTTTTACGCGAACGAGGTGCGCGCCTGGAGCGAGATCGACGGCGCCGCCAAGGTCACGATCAGCGACAAGGAGCGCGAGCTCGCCGAGAAGCTCATCGATCAGCTGTCGAGCGACGCGTTCGAAGCCGACAAGTACCACGACACCTACAGCGACAAGGTGCTCGCCGCGGTCGAACAAAAGGCCCAGGGTCAGGAAATCACGGTCGCCCCCGAGGCGCCCAAGGCGCAGATCATCGATCTCTTCGACGCGCTGAAGCGGACCCTCGCCACCGCCCCCGCCCCGCCCCCGAGCGTGCTCAAGCCCCCCGCGAAGGCCAAGACCGCCGAGGAAGAGCCCGCCGCGCCGAAGAAGCGCCGGGCCAAGTAAACGCCCCCTCGGCCGCGGTTCTTGGCCCGCTCCGGCGCGCGGGCCTAGGGAAGAAGCATGCCGAGAATGCGCCCCGCGAGCCTGGTCACGATCGAGTTCGGTGCGAGCTGGCCGCGCTGGCTGCACCCTGCGCACAGCGGCGACCTCGCGGTCGTGGCGCAGCACTACGAGGGGTCGCCGACCGACCTCGTCGCTCAGGTCGCGAGCCGGCTCACCCGCATCACGCAAGCCGGGTGGCAGCTCGACGAGGTCGTGCTGGTCGCGAACGGCCGCTGCGATCCGGATGCTTCGGCCGCGCGCTCCGTGCTCGCGCGCGGGTTGATGGCACACCTGAAGAGCGCCGGAGGCTGTCACCTGACGCTCAGCGTGAGCGAAGCGCACGGCCGGCGCGCGCTCCACGATCTCACGTCGCTCGCCGCCGCGCTCGAGCCCATGGCGCGCGCCTGCGACATCGTGCTCGCCGTGCGGATCGGCGACGAGCCGCCGGTCTTCAGCCGCCCGCCGCTCGCGCTCAAAGCCGTCGGCTGATTCAGGGACGAGGGTGGCGCGGGCCGCGCCTGCGGGCCGCGAATTCTGCGGCCATCTGCTTGCGCTCGGGCAGGCTCGCGCTCGCCGCCGTCTCGAGGAGCGTGCGGTGGGCGACCCCTTGGCCCTCGCTCGTCTCCTTGCGCAACGCTTCGAGCGCGCGCTCGAGCGCCGCGCGATCGAACGGCTCCTGCTCGAGAGCCGCTTGCACGGCGGAGCGCGCCGCCGAGGCTTTCTGCCTGCGCTCCTTGAACTCCGAACGGTGTTCGCGAAACGCCCCGTGCATCGGACCGAAGTGCGCGTCAGAGCGCTCGCCACGCCGCGCGGAGGCCGCGATCGAAGCCGCAGGACGGACGGCGCCGTGCCCGTGCGCCCAGCGTTGCACACCGAAGCCGACGAGGATGCCGGCCAGGAGCAGGTTCACGGCGACCGAGATCGCGAGACCGATTGCGAGACGTTTGGTGAGCGGTGTCATGGCAGCTCCTCGAGCTCGGCCACCGAGCCGAGCGCCATTTCGAAAAACTCGTCCTCCTCGTCATCGCCGAGCTCGGCCGCGCCCGGCGCCTCCTCCGCGCTCGGCCCCGCGCTCGCGCCGACCGCCGCCTGCTCCGCGCCCGAGCCGTTCTCGGGTTCGGGCGTCAGACTGCCGATCACGACGCCGACCGCCGCGGCGGCTGCCCACGCAATCGCGGGCAGCCAGACGCGCCGGAACGGCCAGAGCCGCTGCGGCTGCGGGTTCGAGACGGGGAGCTCGGCCAATCTTCGCGCCAGCCGGGGAGAGGGCGCGGCCGTCTCGATCGCCGTGAACAGCGCGTCGAGCCCCGCTTCGTCCGCCGCGAGCCGCCGCGCCTCGGCCGAGCTCGCGAGGAACGCCCGTGCCGCCTCGCGTTCGGCTTCCGGCCAGAGCTCGAGCCGCGCGCCGTACGCCGCGAGCAACGCTTTGTAACGCTCCATCGACAACACGGATTTCATGAGCGAGCTCCCGACGACAGATCCTTCGACAGTTGTTGTTTGAGCGCGCGGCGGCCGCGCGCCAAGAGCGATTCGAGCGCCTCGGCGCCCACGCCCAGGACCTCGCAGGCTTCGGCGCCGGTCAGACCGTGCAAGTGCACGAGCACGATCGCGGCCGCCTGTCGCTCCGGCAGCGTCTCGAGCGCCGCGTCGAGCGAACGGGCGCGGCGCGCCTCATCGAGCAGCACGGGTTGGGGCGCCGACACGGGCACCTCCTCTTCGTCGAGCGCGACCGCGCGGCCGCGCACTCGCAGCCGATCCACGGCCAGATTGTGCGCGATGCGATGCAGCCACGTCGTCACGCGCGCGGCCGGCGAGTAGTCGCCGGCCCGCTGCCAGAGCCGCAAGAACGTCTCCTGCACGACGTCTTCGGCTTCGCTCGCGTCGCGCAAGAGACGCTCCGAGAAACGCAGGAGAGCCGGCGCGTGGCGGCTCACCAGTTCGCGGTAAGCCGCCACGTCGCCCTCGCCCACCCGCAGCACGAGCTCGGCGTCGTCGCCGGACTCGGAGGGTCGCTGCGAGTGGGCACTCATTCGCTCGATGCGGACCTAGCACGGGGTGACTCAGGCGCGGGGACCGTGGCCACGGCCGTGACCGCGGTGCATTTCGTCACCGGAAAGCACCTTGTCGCCGTTCTTGTCGCGCTGAGTGAACCACTGGCCGAGCGCCGTCTGTGCTTCCGCGAGCGTGACCTTGCCGTCCTTGTTCGCGTCCGCGCGCTCGAACATGCGCTTTCCGCGATCGCCGAGCTCCGCGCTCGTCACGCTGTTGTCCTTGTTCGCGTCGACCGCGGCGAAGCGCGTCTTCAGCGCCGTCGTGGCCTCGTCGAGCGTGATCTTGCCGTCCTTGTTCGCGTCGGCGCCCGCCTTGTGCTCGCCGCCGCCGCAGGCGAGCGCAGCCGTGGTCATGGCAGTCACGAGGCCGAACGCGGTCACGAAATGAAACGTCTTCATGATGGGGGTTCCTTCTGCTTCTTCCTACGGGGCCCGCCAGCCGGGCTTTCCGGTTCTGCCGGTTGCTTTCCGGCTTCTCCCGCTTCAACGTGCCGGCGTGCGGGATCCGTCGCGAGCCTCGCGCTTTTCCGCTTTCTCCAATGGTTACGGTAGTTTTTGAGACAACCTGCGACGTCGCCGGGGGACCGTGGATCCGCTGACGCTGCGCGCGCTCGAGTGGCCGTTACTGCTGGACCGGATCGCCGGACGCACGGTCAGCCGGGCGGGCGGCGCCCGTGTGCGCGAAACGGAGCCCGAGGCGGAGCTCGCCGCGGCGGTCTCGCTCGCCCGGCGCTCGCGGGACGTCGTGGCGCTCGACGCCCTGGGGGAGGCGCTCCCGATCCGCGACTTTCCGGACGTGAGCGAAGCGCTCGAGCGGGCGTGCCGCGGTGGCTCGGTCCACGGCTCCGATCTGGCCGGCGTGCTGCGGCTGCTCGGCGTGGCGCGCGAGCTGCGCGTCTTCGCGGCCGCGCGCCGCGAGCGGTTTCCCGACCTCGAGCAGGCGGTGACGAGCGAGGCGTCTCTCGACGTGCTCGAACGCACGCTCGCGGACGCGCTCGAGCCCGACGGTACGCTCAGCGACGCCGCGTCGCCGGAACTGCGCGAGGCGCGGAGCCGCGCCCGCGAGGCGCGCGACGTGCTGAAGAAGCGCCTCGAAGCGAGCCTGCGCAGCCACGCCGACCTGCTGTCGGGCAGCTACTACACCGAGCGCGACGGCCGCTACGTGCTGCCGGTGCGCGCCGACGCGCACCTCCGTGTCGAAGGCATCGTGCTCGGCACCTCTGCCTCGGGCGGCACGCTGTTCGTCGAGCCGCGAGAGGCCACCGAGCACGGCAACCGCCTGAAGCTCCGCCTCGCCGCCGTCGAACGCGAGGAGGAGCGTGTTTTCCAGCTGCTCGGGGCGAAGGTCGTCGCGCAGGTCGAGGCCGTACGGCGCGCGTTCGACGCCGCGGTGGAGGCGGATCGCCTGTCGGCCCTCGCGCTCTTCGCGCGCAAGACGCGCGGCGAGGTGCTCGAGCCGCGCGCCGATCACGCGCTCGAGCTGCGCGACGTGCGCCATCCGCTGCTGGTCGACGCCGGCATACCGGTGGTCGCCAACGACGTACGCGTCGAGGCCGGCCGCGCGCTCGTGATCTCGGGGCCGAACGCGGGCGGCAAGAGCGTGACGCTGAAGTGCCTCGGCCTGGCCGCGTGGATGGTACGCGCCGGCATCCCCGTGCCCGCGGCGCCCGAGTCGCGCGTCGGCTTCTTCGACGAAGTGCTGGCCGACATCGGCGACGAGCAGTCGATCGAGCGCTCGCTCTCCACGTTCAGCGCGCACGTGAGGCGGCTCGCGGCCATCGTGGAGCGCGCCCGCCCGGGAACGCTGGTGCTGCTCGACGAGGTCGCGTCCGGCACCGATCCCGAAGAGGGCGCCGCGCTCGCGGCGGCCGTGCTCGAAGCGCTCACCGAGCGCGGCGCAGCGGCCGCGGTGACCACGCACTACGAACGCTTGAAGGAGCTCGCCGCGGGCGACGGCCCGCTCGAGAACGCGAGCGTCGGCTTCGACTTCGAGCGCATGGAGCCGACGTTCCGCCTGGCGCTCGGCGTCCCCGGCCCCTCGAGCGCGCTCGCCGTCGCCGCGCGCTTCGGCCTGGAGGCACGCGTGCTCGCGCGCGCGCACGAGCTCCTGCCGAACCGGGCTCGCGACCGCGAGGAGGCCGTGCACAAACTCGAGCGCGAGCGCGTCGCTCTCGAGCGCGAGCGCGCGGAGCTGCGCGGCGAGCTCGCGCTCGCCACGGCACTGCGCGAAGATCTCGAAGAGCAGAAGCGGCGCGCGCTCGCCGAAGCCGACGCGGAGCTCGGCCGGGAAGCGCGCGAGCTCTCGGTCCTCGTGCGCAACGCGCGCGGCGAAATCCAGAAGGCGCGCCAACGCCTCAAGGAGCCGGGGCTCGACCCGGCTTTGCTGCGCGAGGCCGAACGCAGCGTGAGCCGCGCGGCCGCGCACGTCGCGGTGGGCGGCACGCTCGACCAGAAGAGAGCGGCCGCACGCGCGCCCGCGAGTACGAGCGAAACGAACCTCCGAGCCGGCGCGACCGTGCGACTGAAGAAGCTCGGCACGCTCGCGACGCTCGAAGCCGCGCCCGAACGCGGGCTCGCACGCCTGCGCGCCGGCGCGCTGCGGCTCACCGTGCCGGTCGGCGATCTCGAGCTCGCCGCGCCCGGACAGAAAGCACCGCGCGCACCTGCTCCGCGGAAGCAGCGCAGCGTCACCTCCACACTGCCGGTGCCCGTGCGCACCGTCGACAACACGCTCGATCTCCGGGGCGCTCGCGTCGAGGAAGCGCTCGCGAAACTCGACGCCTTCCTCGACGTCATGCTGGGCGAAGGTCAACCGCTCGGCTTCGTGTTGCACGGACACGGCACGGGCGCGATGAAAGCGAGTGTGCGCGAACACCTGGGGAGCTCCGGATACGTGGAGCACAGTCGGGCCGCCGAATCGGACGAAGGCGGCGACGCGTTCACCGTGTTCTGGCTCAAAGACTGAAGCGGGCGCGGCGCCACGCGCGATTGCCGCTCCGTGGCGGGGCCGTTCTCGGTTCGTCGCTGCTCGTGGAGCTCGGAGAGAGACCGCGAGCAACGAGGTACGGAACGGTGCGAGAAAACGGCGCGGAACGGCGACCTTCCCGGTACATTTTCCTCGAGCGGTCCTTGCGCTCGGGAGAAGCGAGTCTTAGCTTCCGCCGACCTTGGACAGACCTCATATCGTCGGCGCCCTCATCCTCCTCGTGATCCTTGCTTTCCAGGCGCGGACGACGTTCCGCGTGTGGCGCTCGGGGCTCTTCGACCGCGCGCAAAAGTCGGCTCAGACCAAGCTCATCTGGCTGCTCCCGCTGATCGGCGCCGTCCTCGTCCAGAGCGTGCTGGAAGACGAAGATCGTCGTGACAAGGGGCCGCCCCCCGGCCTCGGCAGATAGCTCCGTCGTTACTGGAACTTGGGGGATGATTTCGGCCATTCGGCCGAATGCTCCTGCCTAGCAGTCCCGCCAACCATGCGGTAAAGGGGGCGCGCGAAAAAAGAAAAAGAGGTCCTCCGGGTGCCGGTCCTCTCCGCGCCCGGGCCTTGGAATACCGCGTCATGAAGGAGCTCCCTTTGCCCCGTCTCCGCCCGTTCGTTTCCTCCGTGTTGCTCGCGCTGCTCGCGCTCTTCCTCCCCTCCGCTGCGCTCGCCGACAAGCCTAAGGGCGGCGGGGAAGCGAGTCTGGTCCTCCCCGACCTCGCCTCGGTGACCGTGCTCGGGATGACGGGTCGCGACCTGCTCCTGCTCGGGATGGTCGTCGCCGCGCTCGGGATTGGCTTCGGGCTCCTCACCCTGAATCAGGTGAAGAACCTGCCGGTGCACAAGTCGATGTCCGACGTTTCCCAGATCATCTGGGAGACCTGCAAGACCTACCTCTTCCAGCAGGGAAAGTTCCTGATGCTGCTCGAGGTGTTGGTCGGCGCCATCATCGTCGTCTACTTCGGATTTCTCCAGGAGATGGGCTTCGGACGGGTGTTCATCATCCTCGCGTTCAGCGTCGTGGGTATCCTCGGTAGCTACGGCGTCGCCTGGTTCGGCATCCGCATCAACACCTACGCGAATTCGCGCACCGCGTTCGCGAGCCTCGAGGGCAAGCCTTACCCGGTCTACGCGATTCCACTCAAGGCCGGCATGAGCATCGGCATGCTGCTGATCAGCGTCGAGCTCGTGCTGATGCTCGCGATTCTCTTGTTCGTACCCGGCGAGTACGCGGGTTCTTGCTTCATCGGATTCGCCATCGGCGAGTCGCTCGGCGCCTCGGCCCTGCGCATCGCGGGCGGCATCTTCACCAAGATCGCCGACATCGGCTCCGACCTCATGAAGATCGTCTTCAAGGTCAAGGAGGACGACGCGCGCAACCCGGGCGTGATCGCGGACTGCACGGGCGACAACGCGGGCGACTCGGTCGGTCCGAGCGCCGACGGCTTCGAGACCTACGGCGTGACCGGCGTCGCGCTGATCTCGTTCATCCTGCTCGCCGTCCACGACCCGAGCATCCAGGTCCAGCTCCTGGTCTGGATCTTCGCGATGCGCGTCGTGATGGTGGTGGCGAGCGTGCTCAGCTACTACGTGAACGAGGCCGCGCAGAAGGGCGCGATCGAGCGCGCGACGAAGGTGAACTTCGAGGCGCCGCTGACCTGGCTCGTCTGGATTACCTCGGTGGTCTCGCTGATCGCGACCTTCGCGGTTTCGTACCTCCTGATCCCGGAGCTCGGAAACGGCGACCTCTGGTGGCAGCTCTCGATCATCATCTCGTGCGGCACGCTGGCCGGCGCGGTCATCCCCGAGCTCATCAAGGTCTTCACCTCCACGACGTCGGGCCACGTTGCCGAGGTCGTGACCTCCTCGCGCGAGGGCGGGCCGTCGCTGAACGTGCTCTCCGGTCTCACCGCCGGCAACTTCAGCGCGTTCTGGATGGGCATGGTGCTGATTGCGCTGATGGGCAGCTCCTACTACGTGAGCGGCATGGGCCTCGGGGACCTGATGATCGCCCCGGCGGTGTTCGCCTTCGGACTCGTGGCCTTCGGCTTCCTCGGCATGGGCCCGGTCACGATCGCGGTCGATTCGTACGGCCCGGTCACCGACAACGCGCAGAGCGTCTTCGAGCTCTCGACCATCGCCGAGACCGAGGGCGCCAAGGAAGAGATCGAGAAAGAGTACAAATTCAAGGTCGACTTCGAGAAGGCCAAGCACCTGCTCGAGGAGAACGACGGCGCCGGCAACACCTTCAAGGCCACGGCCAAGCCCGTGCTGATCGGCACGGCGGTGGTGGGCGCTACCACCATGATCTTCTCGATCGTGGTGCTCCTCACGAACGGCCTCACGCGCGACCTCGAGAAGCTGTCGATGCTGCACCCGCCGTTCCTGCTCGGCATGATCGGCGGCGGCGCCGTGATCTTCTGGTTCACGGGCGCGAGCACGCAGGCAGTCGTGGCGGGCGCCTACCGCGCGGTCGAGTTCATCAAGCGCAACATGAAGCTCGAAGGCGCGACCAAGGCCTCGATCGAGGACAGCAAGAAGGTCGTCGAGATCTGCACGCAGTACGCGCAAAAGGGGATGTTCAACATCTTCTTGACCGTGTTCTTCGGCACGCTCGCCTTCGCCTGCGTGGACGCGTTCTTCTTCATCGGCTACCTCATCTCGCTCGCGCTCTTCGGCCTGTTCCAGGCCTTGTTCCTCGCGAACGCGGGCGGCGCCTGGGACAACGCGAAGAAGGTCGTCGAGGTCGAGCTCAAGGAGAGGGGCTCCGACCTGCACGCGGCGGCGGTCGTGGGCGACACGGTCGGCGATCCCTTCAAGGACACCTCGTCCGTGGCGATGAACCCGATCATCAAGTTCACGACGCTCTTCGGCCTACTCGCCGTCGAGCTCGCGCACGGCCTGGAGCCCTCGACGAGCAGCACGCTCGCCGTGATCTTCGGCGCCCTGATGCTCTTCTTCGTCTACCGCTCCTTCTACGGCATGCGCATCACGAGCACGCGCGGCGGCGAAGCCGACGGCACGGCCGCGGCAGCCGCCGCGGAGTGAGCGAAGCGCGGAAGACCGCTCGGCTGGCGACTCACTCCAGCCGAGCGGAAATCCCCTCGGACGTGGCCTTCCGTAGGCAGCGTTCGATCGAAATCGGCGGCCGCTACTCGACCTCGAGGTGACAGAGGCCGCCAGGGCGCCAGGCAGCCGCCAGGGCCCGCCGACTGATTTTTGAGGGTTGGTTGCGCTCACGGTGACGCACCGGGCGTGACTCACCCCCAAGATTCCTCTGGCGGGCCTGGCGTCCTTCTGGCGCCTTGGCGGCAAACCTTCCAGCTGCTCACCACTCAAAAAGGCCCAGCAACGGACGCGGGCTAACGAGTCTTCTTGGTCTTTCGGGGAGCAGCCTTCTCGATCGGCGTTGCGCGCTTCGCTGCTTTCGGTTTCGGTTTCGGTTCCGGTGCCGCGGGCGCGGCGGCCTTCGGCAATTCGGGCGCAGGTTCGCCGCGCGCGAGGGCTCCGAGGTGCTCTGCGTAGACCGGGCCGAAGACTTCGTGTTTGAAGTAGACGAAGGCTTCGCTCCAGGGTTGGGCGAGGATGCGATCGGTCCAGGTCCGGATGCCCGGCGCGTCGTAGGCGGGCGAGCGCAGGCGGAGGTAGCCCCAACCGGCGGTCGCGA
>DASXWF010000552.1:0-5978 GCA_036503835.1 Polyangiaceae bacterium
GCTCAGGCTCAGGCTGACGCGCACGGGAGCGTTCAACCCGACGCTCCAGTCGCGCGCCTCGATCGGAACGAGGAGCGCCGCGTCGAAGCGCGCGGGGCCCGCGCGATACAAGAACGGCACGCCGGGGTTGAACGAGAATTCCGCGAGGTCGTAGGCCTTGAAGCTCGGCGTCTGGAAGGAGAGCCGCAAGCCGAGGTCCCAGTTCTCGAAGCGAAAGCCGCGCGTGATCGCGACCGTGACGTTGGCGAACTCGAATTCGGGCCTGAACTTGAAGGGCAGGAACAGCACGCCGACTTCCCAGTCCTCCGTGAGCCCGAAGCCCAATCCGGCCCGGAGCCACCATTCGTCCTCGCCGCCCGACCCCGTTCTGCGGACGTACTGGCCCCCGCCGTCGATGCTGCGATCGCCGATGCGCATCCCCATCATCGCCGGCTGGCCGGGCCCCGCCAGGATGCGCAGGCTGTTCATGGGAGCGGTCAGGTGCCGTTCGCTCCATTGCCCTTCCAGTCCGGGGCGGCGGTAGTCGTCGGCGCGAGCCGTCGAGGTCCCGAGCGTCGCGGCGAGGAGCGGCAGCGCAAAGCGCGCTTTCAGTGGCATGACTCAGCGCCGGGCGCTCCGGCGAACCGCCTCGTACTCCGCAGGCGTGAGCCCGGCGCGAAACTCGCGATCGAGCGCGATGAGCTCGTCGGCCGCTGCGGCGAAGGCCGGGCGGGCGTCGGAGAGACAGCGGCGGTAGTCGGCTTCCGTAACGGCGTAGGTACGGTCCGCCTTCTCGAGGCAGGCGCTGATCTTTCCGACGCGCTGCCTGTGCTTGTCGAAGGACGACCGGACCCGAACCAGGGTTTTTTGCGCCCTGCAGCGCCGCGGCGTGTCGTGGACCTCGGCCTCCACCGCTTCCTCCAGACGCTCGAGCGCCTTGCGGAACGCGAAGGTGTCGTCACCCGTGCCGGTGATGCTCATGATGAAAGCGGAGAGCGCGGCCCAGAGCATGTCTCGTCCTCACTTGATCGCGTCGAGTCGCGCGAACTCCTCGGGGGTGGTCAGGGCGCGGATCGCGAGCTGCGCGCGGATGTTGCGATCGACGGCGGCGAGCTCCGCCTCCCGGGCCGCCTCGAGCGCCCGGCGCGCCTCGGCCTCGCTTCGAAAATGGCCGCTGCCGAGCTTCGCGAACTGGCAAGCCTGGAACTCCTGCGCCTGGAGCGTCGCTTGCTCGATCTCGAGGTAGAGGGCACGGACCCGATCCGCTCGCGTTCGATCGGAAATGACGAAGTCGATGAGCGCCACGCGCGAGGCCGTGCGGTCGTGGATGGCCGTGCTCGGCAAGCGCGGCGGGAGCTCCTCCCCGCAAGCGAGCGTGGACGCGCCGAAAATGAGCGCCAACAGCGCCGATCGGCCTCGGCGCGCGGCGCGCGTCTCGTGCCGCCGGCGATGGTTCACGGCGGCACCGTACGGTGGCGGTCAGCGCAGCGTCAAGCGACGTTTCCGGCGGCTGCGTTGCCGTCGTGCGCCTCCTGCCGCGGAAAATCGACCCGGACGCCGCTCGGGAGCGGGTCAGCCGGGGCAGGAAGCGTGGCCGCGCGCACGAACATCGATTCGTTGAGCGCGCTCTCCACTTCGGCGCGGAAGGAGTGGAGTGCCATCGTCTTGTGGAGGACGCGGTGCACGCGCGCGCGGTTCACGGCGCGCGTGAGCACGTCCGAGGCGAGCTCCTGGCCGATCAGGATGCGCACCACGTTGGGCCAGAGGTTCAGCACGGCTTCCAAGAGGACGCTGCCGCTGGTTCCGAGCAGGTACTCTTCCGCGATCACCACGTCGACCGGCGTGTTGCGCAGCAGGCGGAGCGCGTCCGTGGCGTTCTCCGCGGCGATCACGCGGAGCTCGAGGCCCCGCAGGTGCTCGAACAGCTCGCGCTGGTTCTTGCGGCCGTGATCGACGATCAAGCACGTGAAGCGGGGCTCTTCCGGCCGTGCGCCGTTCACGCGTGGGTTCGTGGATATTTCGCTGTCGTTTTCCATGGCTTCACCCGATTCTGGAAGGCACGCTGGGAAGGAAGTCCCTGTCCGGTCTCGCGAACAGAAAGCCCTGAAGCAGGTCGCAGCCGAGCTCGAGCAGGGTGTCGCGCTCGGCTGCGTTCTCGATGCCCTCGGCGACGACGCTGACGTCGAGGTCGACGCACACGTCGATCATCGAGCCGACGAGCTTCTGTTTGGTCTTGCTCTCGTGGATGCCGCGCACCAGGCTCATGTCGAGCTTGATGAAATCGGGCTCGAGGGCGGCGAAGCTCGCGAGTCCGGCGTAGCCGGCGCCGAGGTCGTCGAGCGCGATGCGAAAGCCCATCTTGCGCAGGCGCCGGATGCGGGCGGGAACGTCGCCCACCACCTCGAGCCGCGCGCGCTCCGTGATCTCGAGGACCACGCGTGACGCTTCCGCTGCGAGCGGACTTTGCGGATCGTAGAGCGCGTCATCCAGGAGATCGCGCGTGTGGAGATTCACGAACAGGGCGCCCTGGTTCGCGCTCTGCAAGGGCAGGGGCGCGAGCGAGCGTACGACGCGTCCCACGTCGTGGACGCGGTTCAAGCGCTCGGCCGCGTCGAACAGCGCGCCCGGGTGCGGCACCGACGTTTCCAGGGAGCGTACGAGCGCCTCGTGGGCGAAGACCGAGCGATCCGACCAGCGCACGATCGGCTGGTAGACCATGAACAGCGTGTGGAGCGCCTGCTCGAAGCGGTGCTGGAGCAATGCGAGACTGCTGCTCTCCATCGGTTCGGCGCCGTCGAGTTCCACGAATTTTCGCCGCACGTGCGCCAGGCGGCTCGCCTGGATGGCGCGGCGCGTCGCGTCGCGCAACACGCCGTGATCGACGGGCTTCGTGAGGTAGCGGTTCGCGTGGTGTTCGATCGCCATGATGGCGGTGTCGAGCGTCGGTCCGCCGGTGAGCAACACCACCGGGACTTCCGGATCGCGCTGGCGAATCGCGCGCAACAGATCGATGCCGTTGCTCCCCGGCATGTCGATGTCGCTCACCACGAGGTCGAAGGAGCCCCGGTCGAAGGCCTCCACGGCTTCCGCGCCGTTCGTGACGGCCTCCACGGCGTAGCCCTCGCTCTTCAAGATGCGAGTGAGAACCGCGCGGTTGACGACGTCGTCCTCCGCGATCAAGACGTTGCCCTGCACGCCGTTGGCTGCACGTTCATTCGGTTCGCCCGCGCGTGCCGCGGAAACCGCCATCCGTGCTTTCAGGTCCCTCATGTCCCCCCGCTGTGCACGGCGCGTGCCATCCGATCACGCTGCTTTTTGCTGCAGAAACCGCGGGTTTTTCGCGACTCCCCTCAGGTCCGAATGACCGCGCGCGGTCGCTTCGACCTTTCGCTCCGATGCTCGACGGGAAAGAGGCGACCGCCGCGGGATCGCCAGCCAAACAATTCTTTGGCGCGCCCTGGCGTCTTCAGGCGTCTTGGCGGCAAAAAAAGGCTGACTGCCGGCAAAACGATTGCGGCCTACGATCGCTCAGTCGCCGGAACCCGGCTCGATGCCGTGACGCTTCAGCAAGCGGCGCAGGTTCGAGGGGTCGAGGTGGGCCAGCTTGGCGGCGCGCGCGACGGTGCCGCCGGCGCGCTCGAGCACCTGCTCGAGGTACTCGCGTTCGAAGTCCGCCTTGGCGTCGGCGAACGGGCGGCCCAGGCGCACGTCGGCGGTCCGCGGAGGCTTCTGCGAGGCTCGCAGCAGGGCAGGCAGGAGCTCGACTCCGAATGAATCGCCTTTCGCGAGCACGATGGCGCGCTCGATCGCGTTCTCGAGCTCGCGCACGTTGCCGGGAAAGTGGTGGGCACACAGGCGCTCGAGCGCGGCGGGCTCGACGTGCTCCACCTTCTTGCCGAGGCGCGCCGAGTGCTTCCTCAAGAAATGATGCACGAGCGCCGGAATGTCCTCGGGCCGGTCGCGGAGCGGCGGGACGTTGAGCGCGAGGACGTCGAGGCGGTAGTAGAGATCCTGGCGAAACGCGCCTTCCTCCACGCGCTGCGCCAGATTTCGGTTGGTCGCGGCCACGACGCGCACGTCGACCGCGCGGCTCTCGTTGGATCCCACGGGCCTCACCTGCCGTTCCTGCAGCACTCGCAACAGGCGCACCTGCGTGGCGGGCGTCAGCTCACCCACCTCGTCGAGGAACAGCGTCCCGCCGGAAGCCTCTTCGAAGAGGCCCTTGCGCGCGCCGGAGGCGCCGGTGAAGGCGCCCTTGGCGTGTCCGAAGAGCTCGCTCTCGAGCACGGTTTCGGTGAGCGCTCCGCAGTTCACGTCGACGAAGGGCTTGCCGCTGCGCTTGCTCTGCGCGTGAACGGCGCGCGCGACGAGCTCCTTGCCCGTCCCGCTCTCGCCGAGCACCAGCACGGTGGCGTCGGTCGGAGCCACCGCCGCGATCAGGGCGTAGACCTCGCGCATCGCCTTCGAATCCCCGACGATGCCCGAGGCTCGCTCCGCGAGGTCGAGCTTGGACTGCAGGAACAGGTTGCGCCGCACGAGCCGCCCGCGTTCGAGGGCGCGGCTGACCGCCGGCAGCAGCGTATTCGCCGGATCGATGGGCTTGGTGAGGTAGTCGTACGCGCCGCGCCGCATCGCGTCGACCGCGACGGAGAGCTCGGTCTCGCCGGTGAGCAGGATCACCACGACGTCCGGCCAGTTTTCCCGTACCGCGTCCAGGAGCTCCAGGCCCGACATTTCGGGCATGTTGATGTCGGTGATCAGGAGGTCGACCGGCTCGGGATCGGCCTGGAGCGCCGTCAGGGCGGCGCTGCCGCTCTCGAAGACCGCCACCGAATAGCCCTCGCGGGCGAGCGCGCGACCGACCACGCGCCGGGGCTCGGGTTCGTCGTCGACCACGAACACCCGTCCCACGAACGCGGGCGGCGGGGCCTGCTCGGAGTGCTCAGGCGTGCTCATCGCCTGCCCTCGTGAGCGCCAGCGCGCCCGCGATGTCGAACGCGCCCAGGCGCGCCTTGAAGGCCGCCACCACCACGCGGTGGCTCGGCTCGAGCTCGGCCAGAAGCTCGTGAGCGTGGTCGAGATCCCCGTGCTCGACGGCGGTCCGGAGCGCCGCGAGCCGCTCGCTGCCCACGCGCGCGAGCTCCTCGCGGGCGGGCTCACCGTTCGTCTCGGGGGCCGGCAGCTCGGTGGTGCCGAGCCGAACGCCGAGCAGGGTCCCGAGCATTTCCCAAATCTGGGCGGCGCGGAACGGCTTGGGGATGAACGCGCTCGCTCCGTAGCTGGCGGCGTCCTGTTCGTAGACGGAGGCGCTGAGCGCTACGATCGGCACGCTCGCACCGCTCGCGCTGGCGCGGATCAGCTTGATGGCCTCCACCCCGTCCAGGCGCGGCATCTTGATGTCCATGAACACGAGGTCCGCCCCGTAAGCCGCGAAGCGCTCGATCGCCTCGAGCCCGTCGGCGGCGACCGCTACCTCGAAACCTGCGCCGGACAACAGATCCGCGAGTACCACGCGGTTGTCCGCCTCGTCGTCGACCACCAGGATTCTCGGGGCCTTCTGGCCGGGTGCGAGGCGCGTGTGCAGGCTCCTCCCGTCCGAGCGCGGCGTCAGATCCGCGAGCGAGCCGAGGCGCACGTCGAGCGTGAGCACGAACTTCGTTCCCACGCCGGGCTCGCTCGTCGCGGTCAGGTCGCCGCCCATCATCTGCGCGTAGTCACGTGTGATCGGCATGCCGAGTCCCGTGCCGGTGTGCGCCGCGATGCCGCTCGCCGTCTGGACGAAGGGCTCGAACACGTTGGCGAGCTCCTCGGGCGCGATGCCCACGCCCGTGTCTTCCACCTCGAACGTGAGCAGCGCTCCCCGGTCCGAGTGCCGCGAGCGCGCCCGCAGCGTGATGCTTCCCGCGTTCGTGAACTTCACCGCGTTGCCGAGCACGTTGAGCAGCATCTGCCGGAGCTTGGCCGCGTCCGAGCGCACGTAGCGCGGCAGCCCGGCGAGG
>DASXWF010000553.1:0-3382 GCA_036503835.1 Polyangiaceae bacterium
TGCAGGCCGCGCTTGGCGTTCTTCGCCTTGATCTTGGCGTTTTGCAGGCGCTGCACGCAGAACGTGCACTTTTCCATCACGCCGCGCGAGCGCACCGTCACGTCCGGGTTGAAGACCATGGACTTCAACTTCATCTTCGGATCGTCCGTGGGCGTGAACGGGGTCACGCCGATCACGTCGACGTTGTAGTTGAAGTAGTTGAAGCGCCGAACCTTGTACGGGCAGTTGTTCGAGCAGTACCGCGTGCCGATGCAGCGGTTGTAGACCATGTCGTTCAGCCCCTCGTGGCTGTGCATGGTCGCGCCCACCGGGCAAACCTGCTCGCAGGGCGCGTTCTCGCACTGCTGGCAGGGGATGGGCTGGAACGAGACCTGAGCCGTCTCGGGCTCGCCCTTGTAGTAGCGATCGACGCGCAGCCAGAGCATCTCGCGGCCCTTGGCGACGTTCTCGCGGCCGACGACGGGGATGTTGTTCTCCGCCTGGCAGGCCGTGACGCAGGCCGAGCAGCCCATGCACTTGTTGATGTCGATCGCCATGCCCCACTTGTGGCCCTCGTAGGAGACGGGATCGACCCACAGGTTCAGGAGCGGCGGATGGTGCACGCGCTTGTCCACGAAGCGCGGGTCCTTCTTGAACTCTTCGAGCGACGCCTCGCGCACGAGCTGCGGCATGCGCTCCTCGACGCCTTCCTTGCCGATCGGATCGATGGCGTGGATGTCGGTCGTGACGCCGATGCGCGGGAAGCTCGCGCTCGAGCGCGCGATGCTGCCGCCGGTCGCGGCGTGGAAGCCGTCGGAGGTGCGCAGGGCGTAGGCGTTCGCGCCCACGGTATCCACTCCTGCGCGCTGGCTGCCCGCGACCTGGCCGGCCGCCGAGCGGCCGTAGCCGAGCGCGAGACGCAGCGAGCCCTCGGGCTGACCCGGCACCCACATCGCGAACAAGGTGATGCTCTTGCCGCCCAAGGTGACCGTCGCGGGCGCGCCGTCCTCGATGCCGAGCTCCTTGGCCGTCACGGGGCTGATCAGCACCGCGTTGTCCCAGGTGAGCTTCGTCATCGGCTCGGGCAGCTCCTGGAGCCAGGCCAGGTTCGCGAAGCGCCCGTCGTAGACCTTGCGGCAAGGGCCGAAGGTCACCTCGAGCTCGCCGTTGTTGCGCTTCAGGCCCGAGAGCTCGTTCGGCTTCTTGTCGTCGAACACGTACGCCTGCAGCGGGACGAACGCCGGCGTGACGCGCTCGAAAGCGGAGCCCTGAATCAACCCGTCGTGCACGACGCGGCGGAACGCGCGATCGTCCGCGAGCGAGTGCGTGCGCCGCACGAGCTCCACGGCCTTCGCGGTCTCGCCGATCATCAGCGCGACGAGCTCGATCGCCGAGTGGCCGTCGTAGATCGGCGCGATCAGCGGCTGCACGATCGAGATCGTGCCGTCCCAGGCGCGCGCGTCGCCCCAGCTCTCGAGGTAGTGCGCGGCGTTGAGGTGCCAGGTCGTGCGCAGCGAGGTCTCGTCGTCGTAAAGGCTCAGGTGGATGCTGGTCTTGACGCGTCCGAGCGCGACGCCGAAGTCCACGTCGCCGGGCGAGGTGTAGGCGGGGTTGCCGCCCAGGATGACCAGCGTCTCGACGCGATCGCGGTTCATCTCGTCGGCGAGCTGCTTCAAGGCCTGCACGTCGGAGAGGTCGGTCGGGTCGGGCTCCACGGCGTACTGCACGGTGCGCCCGACGTTGCCGAGCACCGCGTTCAGGCGGTGCGCGATGGCGTGAACCTCGGCCGGCTGCTCCGGTCCGGCGACGATCAGACCGTTGCCGATGTTCGCGACGAGGTCCTTGCTGACCGCCTCCAGGAACTTGGCGACGCGCGGCTCCTCGAGGAACTGAGCCTTCGGCGCCGCTTGCGCCGGGCCGAGCTCGGGGAGCGGCTTGGCGCGCTCGCTCACCTTCGCGTCGAGCGCCGCGGCGAACGCCTTGATGTGCTCGGCGCGCAGCGCGAGGCGGTGATCGGCGAAGGATCCGAGCAGCGAGTAGTCGTGCTCCGCCACGTAGATGCGGCTCATGTCCGCGTCGGGCTGGCGGCGGCGCGCGACGGCGCGCGCGTGGGCGAGGTGACCCGGGAAGCTCGGCGCGAACAGGTCCGCGCCGAGGCTCACGATGATCTTCGCCTGGTCCGTGCGGAGCAGCGCGCGGTGCTGGGTGCCGAACGCGAGCTTCGAGCCTGCGCGCGCGCCATGACCCGAGACCGGCTCGTACGTCACCCACTTGGCGGCGGGGTACGTCTCCTGGAAGCGCTTCTTCAACTCGAGCAGCGTCGGAGAGGAGCTGCGCTCGGCGAGCACGCGCAGACCGAAGCCGCGCGTCGTGCGCAGGCGGGCGAAGTGCTTGTCGGCGAACGCCGCGAACTCGCTCCAGCTCGAGGCCGTGGCGCGGCCGTCGCCGCGGCGGAACGGCTTGTCGCTGCGGTCGGGATCGTAGACGCCGAGCACGCTGGCCTGGAGCAGCGGGTTCGTGCCGCCGAGGCTCTCCGGATGCGTGGGGTTGCCGTCGATCTTGATCGGGCGTCCGTCGTAGCTCGTCGCGTGCAAGCCGACGGCCACGCCGTCGAGCTCCATCGCGGTGGCGTAGCGCTTGGTGGCGCCGGGCACCGTGTCTTCGGGACGGCGCGAGAGCGGGAGGATCTTGTCCTCCGGGTAGCGGCAGCCGACGCCGGCGAGACCGAGCGAGGCGCCCATCAGCTGCAGGAACCGGCGGCGCTCGGGCGAGTTCTTGGGCGCGGTTTCCATCGGCGGCGCGGCGAATTCGCGCTCGAGCTGCTCGCGGAACTCCGGTCGATTCTCGAGCTCGGCGAAGCTGCGCCAGAACAGCGGGCGACCCGTGGCGTGCGCGCGCTCGGGGCGCGCGGCGTCGTGCGCATGGTCGTGGTCGTGGTGCGCGTGGTCGTGGTCGTGGTGCGCGTGGTCGTGATCGTGATGCACGTGATCCGAATGGTGAGAGTGGCCGTGCGCGACCCCGGAAGCGCCCGCGTGGTCCTTCAGCGATGACATGTCGAGCAATCCTGGGGAGGGTTCAGGTTGTTCTTTTCGCGCAGCATCTTGCCGTACTCGAAAGCATCGGCGCCGCCCGGCGGTGTCCAGTTCATGTTCGTCACCTCGGCCGGCGGACGCAGGTTGCGTTCGGGCTCGCGGTGGCAGTCGAGACACCAGCTCATGCTGAGCGGCTCGTGCTGGTACACCTCTTCCATTTGGTCGACGCGGCCGTGACAGCTCACGCAGCCGACCCCGCGCGTCACGTGCGCGCTGTGGTTGAAGTACACGTAGTCGGGAAGGTCGTGCACCTTCACCCACTCCACGGGGTTACCCGAGGCGTGGCTTTCGCGAACCGGCAGGAGCTTGTC